>RFWA01000459.1 GCA_009922295.1 Betaproteobacteria bacterium | reverse complement strand
ATTTTGAGAAACTCGACAACCGGGTCACAGGCACGCGCAAAAAAAGTGTACAAAATCGCAATGGCCGGTAGTTGGGGGTTGAGTTCATTCGCCGCTTGGGCCGCCTCAATCCAGCCGCCGAGTCGGTCGCTCAGCTCGATCAGCCCGTCCATGTAGTCATGACTGGCAGCCAGACTGGCACGCAGGCTGGAGTTTTGGCTGGGCAGCGATGGCATGCCACCCGCCAGCTTGAGCTGCAACACCCATCGCACTACGGCGCGCAGTTGTTGCAATGGGGGGTCTTGTGGCGGCAGTGCAGCGATAAAGGCCTGGGCCTGCCGCATCACGCGCACCATGGCGGCCACCGCCAGGTCTTCCTTGCTGGCGAAATGCTTGTACAGGCTGGCCTTGGCGATGCCAACCTGCGCCGCAACCTCGTCCACCGTCATCGCCTCAAAGCCCTTTTCTGCTAACAGCCGGTTGACGGTTTGAACAATCGTGTCTTCGCGTACCTGGAGCATTTGCTGCTTGAACGAGGGCTTTGCAGCGGCTTCAGACTTCATGGCTGAATTTTATACCTCAGTATCAAAAAATGGATGATTCGATCAATTTGCTACTGAAAAGTCTTTTTTAGCGATGTGGGTCAACCGTCTGGCGCCATGTTGACCAAGCGGCCGCTACGCAAATGTTCGCGCACCTGCAGCTCTGGCACCACGCTGACGCCCCAACCGGCACCTGCGAAGGGCCTGGCGCAAGGTGGTCACGCAACCCAGCACCTTGCCCTCTCGCAACCACTCAATGGTGAAATCCTGATCGTCGGTGATGACCTCCAGCCCCAGGCCCTCCCGGGCCAGCGCCCCCAGGGCCGGCAGTGCCCAGGTCGCAATGCTGTCGGCATTGATGGCGATCGAGATGCGTTCTTCGTCGTGCGCAGCGCCGCTGGAAACACCCGGCGCCAGGTCCTTGAGGTCTCGCTCAAGATCAGCACGCAGCAGACGCATTTGCATGGCGTGCTTGAGCAGCAGGCGCCCGGCGGTGGTGGGCTTTAGCGGCCGGGTCCGCACAATCAGGACCGTGCCAACTTGCACCTCCAGCGCGTCAGGGTCGTAGGTGCTCATATCGGTGGGTCTAAAGTTTTCAAGGCTACGTTCATTTTACTTTTGACAAACGATGGGGGTACAACCTTAATATCAACAAAATGCTATTAAATAAATAGCTTAAACCTCAATAAATACGGGGGCTAGAGCCGCTTTTCTTATAAATTTAGGGCTACGCAGCGGTGTCGCCGTTGGCATCAGGCGCCGCCCAGAGGGTTGGCCTGATGGGCCTGGCGCAGGCAGTCCTGGAATGCCCGGGTCACCCGCGAGGGTTGGGGCGAGCGCCGCACGATGCCGAAGAACTGACAGGCGTAGCGGAACAAGGCGGGCTCAATGGCGCGCATGCGGCTGGCACGAACAAAACCCTCGGCGTAATGGTCAGGTAAAAAGCCGAGGTATCGGCCTGACAGGATCAGCGTGGCGATGGACTCCTGGTCAAAGCCTGTTGCCTTGCGCGGCAGCCGCACTTGCTGGCTGATTTCCATATTGGGCGAGTGGTAACCCAGGCCGGCAAATTGGTGCGCACGCAAGTCGTCCCAGCCCATGCCGGTCGTATCAGCGGCGAACAACACATGCCGGGCGCCAGTAGGCCAGGGTGTCCGAGCGCCGATGGCCGGGAATCACGCCCACTTGGAACTGGCCATCAAGCACGCCGCGCTCAATGGCGTTGATGGGCGCCACCGAGAGCTGCAGGCTGACCTCGGGCGCCAAGTCAGAAAACAGCGCAATCGCCTCACCCAGGCGAGCTGCCGGGTTGCTGGCGGTCTTGTCAAACACCGCCAGGTTCAGCTGGCCGCCCATGCGGCGGTGGATCTCATCGACACTGCTACGAAAGGCATCGGCGCCGGCCAGAAGGCGCAGGGTTTCGGCGTAAATCTGTTCGCCTTCGGTGGTCAGGGCAAAGCCGGCCCGGCCACGCCGGCACAACGTCAACCCAAGCCGGGTTTCCAGGTCCTTGAGGTGGCGGCTGACCGTGGAAGTGCCAATGTTGAGCTCCAGTTCGGCCGCCGCCATGCCGCCGCACTCCACCACGCTCTTGAACACCCGCAGCAGGCGAATGTCCATGTCGCTGAGTTGGCCCAGCACAGCCCGCGTCTTTACTTTCATAGATTGACAACCAAACAGTGATAGTTATACATTTATAAGAGTAACAGAGTGCGGAAAATAGCAATCCACCTTCAACCAGGCCGAGTTCGCCACGGCGACACCGCACGGCTACCACCGAGGACACGCCATGAACATGAACGACGCCCAACACCTGCAACAGAGCCCCCGCCTGGATGCCGCCTGGCTCGACCCGCACTGGATGCCCTACACCGGCAACCGAGACTTCAAGGCCAACCCACGCATGAT
>RFWA01000458.1 GCA_009922295.1 Betaproteobacteria bacterium | reverse complement strand
GAGATAGCGTGCTGGCAGCGGATGAGGCGCGCGCTTACGGCACTTCGTAGATCTCGATCAGCGCCACACCCGATGATGCGTTTTTTGCCGATTTGATCTGCGCGGTGTAGGCGCCGGGATTGAGCGTGATTAACACAGCCGCGTCTTTGCTACCGCTGGGGAGCGTAAATGCACCCGTCTGAATCGCAGCCGTAGTGATGGCCGCACTGTTCGCCCAACCTTCGTTGGTCGAGATGACTTTGCTATCTTGGTAGATCGTGAGCGAAGGATCGACGAGGGCCCCGGCGATACCAAATGCGCTGAGCGCGGGACCGATACCACGGATGAGGAGCGTCTTCGGGTAATTCCCGGTCACGATAAAGCCACCTATTAAGACCCCGTCATACGGTGTGACTAAACCGCGACTGGAAATATTAATCAGCCGCTGATAGTCGGCATTGGGATTGATACTGGCGTCATAGATTTCAGCAAGGGCAACGCCGGTCCCGCTGCCACTAGGGTCGGAGATTTGCGCGGTGTAAGCGCCGGGATCAAGGGTGGTGATAAGAGCCGCGTCTTTGCTGCCAACAGTCAAAGCAAAGGCCCCCACGCGCGCAATTTCCGCCGCTTCGCTCTGATTCCAATCGTCGTTCTGAGCGATTAAGGTCGAGCCTTGGTAAATTTTAATCACTGGGTTGGCCAAAGTGCTCGCAAGACCGAACGCACCGAGTCCGGGACCCACCGCACGAATGAGCACGCGTTTGGAGCTCTCCCCTCCCACTACAAAACCCGTGATAAGCACCGCCTCACCCGGGCCAACTTTGGCCCGCGAAGAAAGATTGATGAGGCGATCAGTCCTTTGGGTGGTAATGTTCTTGCCCGAGAAGACGACAGGCGAATCGCCCGGTAAGGACAGGGTAGCGGTGGCTAAAGTAGTCGCCGGATAGACCTCACCCACAAGCATGGCGTTATCACCTGCGTTCGGCGCAGCTAGGGTGAAAGTGTTGTCCGTTTTAAGGGAGGTGAGTCCTCCGGCTGTAAAGGTCGGGGTTTGAGTTAGGACCAAGGCTTGGTTATTGGCGCCAACGGCCGAATAGGTCACCCCGGATCTCTGCACGAGCGCGATGGATTTATAAAGGCCCGCTGGGGCGGTTGTTACCGATGGCTTTGGGAGGGTCGATACCGTAGAACGAAACACTAGTCCCAGCGGTGCGATCGTTCCGGTAAGAGTATTATCCTCTACCTTGCCGATAATGGTGTAAGTCACCGCTTCAGACTGAAAACGGTGTGAGGTGAGCTGGTTCGAGTCGATGGTCCGCGCCGCTAGAAATTGGGTGGTGAACACCCCGTCGGCGCCAAACTGGAATTCCACCATCCCGTTGAGCAAAGGATTGCCCGCTGAAACCAGCAACATGGCCGCGTTTTGGCTCTGGGCTGGCCAGACCACGGCAACATCCGCTACGACCGCGTTCGTATCAGGGACGACGGCTTTACTAAAAATGGTCTGCGTAACACCCTGTTGTACTGTAAATAATACTTCAATATTGGGTGCGGCGTTATAATCGGCGTTACCCGCTTGGCTAGCGCGGATCGTGACTGGCCCCATCGCGCCCGTAAGATCAATTCGATTGCCAGCTAGAAGCGCCGGACCACTCAAAACGGCGAAGCTCACCGGCAAGCCCGAACTCGCACTGGCCGTAAGAGTAAACGAACCGCTGTTACTGGTTCGGTCAGTCGGCGCTATGAAAGTGATCGTCTGGTTGATTAAGCTGATCGTCAGCGCGTCGGTAGTGGTCGAGCTATCGCTGGCGCCCGCGCTATTAGTGGCGATGACGGTGAAGCGGTAAGTCTTGCCCGGGGTGAGGCCGGTGACTTTGATCGGTGATCCCGTCGCCGTGACGGTGACCGTGGAGCCATCCGTCGCGGTCGCGTTAATCGTGTAACTTGTGATCGCGCTACTGCCCGTGTTGCTCGGCGCCGTGAAGATAACCGTGGCTTCACCGTTCGCCGTGGTGGCAGAAACCGCTGTAGGCGCGCCGGGCACCGCTACAATCACCGCGAGTGCCACACTGGTGCTCGCGGTGTTGTAGTTGGCGGTGTCCGTCGGTGTAAACGTTGCCGTTAAGGTCTGCGTGCCCACGTTCGGCGTCGTACCACTGGCTGGGCTATACACGAAGGAGCCCGCGACACTCGCGGTGGCGTTGAGCTGTGTCGCTGAGAGCACCGTGCCGTACGTGATCGCACTCGGCGTCGCCCACGTCACCGTCGGCGTAGCTTTACTCACAACCAAGGAAACCGTGGCGCTCGCGGTATTGTAGTTGGCGGTGTCCGTCGGCGTAAACGTTGCCGTCAAGGTCTGCGTGCCCACGTTCGGCGTCGTACCACTGGCTGGGCTATACACGAAGGAGCCCGCGACACTCGCGGTGGCGTTGAGCTGTGTCGCTGAGAGC
>RFWA01000457.1 GCA_009922295.1 Betaproteobacteria bacterium | reverse complement strand
ATGGAGCCACCGATGTTCGGCGTAATGGAGCCACAAACAGTAGCTAAAACGACACCCCGAAGGGGGTTAAACAATGGTGGATTTTGCCTCTTTTTTGGTGGCGGCCTTGCCTGACTTTGGCAACAACTGCGGTGCCCGGAAGGACGGACCATCAAGTTCCAGGCAATAGGCGTTGTGCCGCAGCCGATCCAGCGTGGCCGAACCCAGCAGGCGGTTCACCGCAAAGGCCTGATCCCACTCCTCGTAATCCAGATTGCTGGTCACCACCGTTGTGGTGCGCTCATAGCGCTCGGAGATCAGGTCGTGCAAATCCTCATCAAACGGCGCACGCAGGGGTTTGAGACCGAAGTCATCAATGATCAGCAAAGGCACCTTGGCCAGGCTGGCCAGCTTGCGCTCATAGGCTCCGGTGGCCCGCGCCGCGTTCAGGCTTTGCGTCAGAGATGCACAGGTGGCGAACACCACATCCACCCCTTGGCGCACAGCACAGTGCCCCAATGCTTGGGCCAGATGACTCTTGCCCGTGCCGCACGGCCCCACGATCAACACGGGTGCTTTCTCCTGCAGGTAGCGCCCGGTGGCCAGGTCATGGACCAATGCGCGGTTGAGATGGGGCAGCCGGGTAAAGTCAAACTGTTCGATCGTCTTGGTGGTTCTGAACTGCGCCCGGCGCAGCCGGGTGCTGAACTTCTTCTGGTCTCGTCGGGCCACCTCGTCGGAGATCAGCATGGCTAAAAACTCGGTGTAGGCCAGTTTCGATTCAATGGCCTGGCGGTTACGCGCATCCAGCGAATCCAGAATGCCTGAGAGGCGCAAGGATTTGAGTTGGTGGGCTAATTCAGGTGCAGGGTTCATCAGGGTTGCTCCATTTCTATAGTGGTTGGGGGAACGGGTTAATGCAGCAAGTCTTGCTGCGTGGGCGGGGCAAACAAGGTGGCCGCGTCCCGCGCAAAGCGTGGATTGGCATAGGCCGCCGGGGTAAAGGGTTCCGCTGGCGGTGCCTTGTCGGCGCCGGTAGACAGAATGGTCTTGACGGTGCGGTAGAACGGACTGCCATGGGCCAGCGCCCGTGCACAGGCAGCCTCCAGTCGAGCGTTTCCATACGTCTTGCCCAGACCGATCACCCCTTGGGCGGCACGTAGTCGCTCCAGAATCTTGTCGCTCAGCAGCCGATCAATCAACTGCGCACAGGATGTGCCGACGAGTTGTGCCTGCATTCCAAGCCACTGCCGGTCACGGGCAAAGAAGGCTTGTGCTTTGGGTGGCAGGTGATCACGGATAGTTTTACGCTCCCCCGGCTTGAGCCCTTTGGCGTGGGTAGCAACATGGCGGAACTCGTCATACAGAGCCACCGCACCGTCGGTAGCACGCAGCCACAGCACCTTGCCCACCAGCGCAAAGGGGGCCGAGTACAGCCGGTAATCAAACTTGACGTGGCAGTCCCGGTGCAGCGTGACTTGGTGCCAGGTACCCAAGTCGGGCGCAATGGCAGGCAGTGCCTGCATTAATGGGCGCTCCGTGGCAAACAGGGCCAGCGGTGCCTGGCGGGTAGTGCCGTGGATGCGAACTCCGGCGACATTGGTGACCCAGGCACGGGCCTGCTCGTTGAGATCGCGGAGGTTGCGGAACTCACGCAACGCCAGGAAGTTGCCTTTGACGTACTTGACCCCGGACTCGACGATGCCTTTCTTCTGCGGGTCATACGGTGGGCAGGGGTCAATCTTGAAGCCGTAGCCTTCTGCACATTCGGCGTAGGCGCGCTGCACGGTGGGATCTTTGGCGCAGGCTTTGGTGATGGCGCATTTGGCGTTGTCGATGGTGACGCGCAGCGGGACGGCGCCAAACCACTCGAAGGCGCGGCGGTGGCAGCCCAGCCAGGTGGCTGCACTTTGATCCCAGACGAACTCGACGTACTGGTGGCGCGAAAAGCACAGGGTCATGACAAACGCCCAGGTCCGCCGGAGTTTGTCATCCGGGTGCATGAGCATGGGACCGGCTCCAAAGTCCACTTGGACAGCCTCGCCCGGTGCGAAGTCCAGGCGACAACTGGTCTCTGGTGGTTCGCTGCTTCGAATGTCGGCCAGGATGCGGCGCACCGCGGAGTAGCTGCCGCTCCACCCCTGCTCGCGCTGCAAAGCGGCAAAGATGGCGACACCGGTGACGCCTTGCTCGGCCCAGCTTTGAATGCGCTCACGCTGCGCCGCCAGACTGGAGACGGTGGTGCTGGCCCGTTTGGGCTGGCCTAGGGCGGCGGCTATTGCCTCGTCCGCTGGCATGGGGCCAGCAACGTCAAGCCAATGGTGTTCTGTGCCCAGCTCACGCAGCCGGGCCGCCGGGCGCCTGCCCATGATGCGGGCGGCTGCAATCTGGCGGTCTGAGTCGCCATGGCGCATGCGCACCAAAGCCTGTCGGTACTGAAACATCTCGAATCTCCTGCGTGCCATCT
>RFWA01000456.1 GCA_009922295.1 Betaproteobacteria bacterium | reverse complement strand
ATTTCAAGCTGTTTAAACACACCCCATTGTAGCCGACGGCTCCTAACGCCTCTGGCCTCAAGGGGCTCTTGTTTACAGGCCAAGCTGACGGGTTTTTGCAGCACGCAAGCTGTCCTTCATCTGTTCAAGAGAAAGGACCGTCTCTGGACGGACCGCAAGTCGAGGCACAGGCTTGAAAGCGTGACCATAGATCACTTCAAACTCTAGTTCTAACGGCTCATTTGCCAATATGGCCATCAATTGCCGCAGCCATTGCCGGCCTCTCAGACTGGCAAAGCGGTTCAAGTGCAAATTACGCCCCAGACCGCGGAGCTCCTCCAACAAGCGCTCTGGCGACTGGAAGGTCAGGGTGATTCGTTCCATATCCATCACTGGCTCGGCAAAACCCGCCGCCACCAGCATGTCACCCCAGTCGTGCATGTCGGTGAATTCGTGTGACGGCGCCGGCCAGCCCAAGCCACGGTAGAGCTCGCGCAATCGGGCCAGGCTGTCTGGACCCAGGCAGGAAAACATCAAAAAACCGCCAGTTGCCAACGCCTGGTGCCAATGGCCCATCAATTCTTGAGGGTCTGACGCCATGTGCAGCGCCATATTGGCCCACAGCATTTGCACCGATGCCTCCGCAGGCGGCTGAAACCGGACAGCTTGGCCCGTCCAGCGCGCAGGGTTCCACCATGACTTGGTCAACAGGGCACTTGCATAGTCACGATGGGACGGGATCGGCTCCGACACCACGCACGCCGCCTGGGGATACCGACGGGAGAGCAAGTCATGCGCCTGCAGCCCACCGTTCACTGGTTGCCAATGCGCCCATGTTTGTGGCTTGAGCTTGATCCAGGCCAGTCGCTCTTCCATGCGCCGTGCCACCTCTTCGTGCAACCATGGCGAGGAACCTGGTGCTCGGCCTGCCCACCGTTGGGCGGCTTTTGGATCTATGGTGGGTGGGCGCTGGGTCGACATAGCGGGTGCTTCCACCAGAGTATATTGATCGCCATGATGGCAAGACTGTTGCAGGGACTATCGGCGCGGCTGCCCAGCCAGTGTCTGGTTTGCCATGCCTGGCCAGCGCAAGCCGTCTGCGAGGCCTGTGTCGGCCAATTTGCGCAGCCCATGCCGCGCTGCCGTACCTGTGCCATACCGGTTGTGCCCAGCATTGACCAGTGCGGCGCTTGCCTTCGCCAGAACCCGCCACTTGACGCCTGCTTTGCCGCTGTCGCCTATGCCTACCCATGGTCCGGGCTAGTGCTCAACTTCAAGTTCCACGCCCAACCTGGGCTAGCCGCTACTTTAGCCCTGCTACTGCGCAGCGCGCCGTGGGTCGAGCCTGCTCTGGATAGCGCGGACGTTGTGCTACCAATACCCCTGTCACGCCAGCGCTTGATGACGCGAGGTTTTAACCAGTCCTTGCTGTTGGCCAAGCACTTGGCACCGGAAAAGTCCGACAGCGGCCTGCTGCTGCGCCTGAGCGAGAGCCCGGCACAGCGGACACTGGGACGGGCCGAGCGCTTGACGAGCTTGACGGGTGCGTTTGCGGTGGAGCCGCTGGCGGCTGAGCGAATTCGTGGGTCCCGTGTGGTGCTGGTCGACGACGTCATGACCAGTGGAGGGACTCTCTTTGCGGCGGCGGATACCGTGCGCCGGGCTGGGGCAGCCCACATCACAGGGCTTGTCATCGCGCGCACGCCCAACGACTGAGCAACGGCGACAATTCAGCCTATGTTTAACATAGTCCTGGTTGAACCCGAGATTCCACCCAACACCGGCAACATCATCCGGTTGGCTGCCAACACGGGCAGCACACTGCATTTGGTGGAGCCGCTGGGCTTTTCCATGGACGATCGCCAACTGCGTCGTGCCGGTCTGGACTATCACGAGTTCGCGCAAATTCATCAACATGCCAGCTGGGCGGCCTTCTTGGCGACGGCTCGCCCGGCGCCGGGCCGTCTTTTTGGCCTGACCACTCGGGCTCAACGGACGGTTTATGAGCATCAGTTTGCGCCTGGTGACTGGCTGGTCTTTGGCGCCGAGACCCGAGGCCTGAGCGAGGCGCTGCGCCAATCACTGGGCACAGCCAACTGCCTGCGGTTACCGATGGTAGTCGGTCAGCGCAGCTTGAACCTGTCAAACGCAGTGGCGGTCACAGTCTTCGAGGCTTGGCGCCAGCAAGGCTTTGCCTTGGCTGGCCCGACCGTTGCCCCATCTCAAGGATAGCGTCGGGCGATTGATTCGGCCACGCACACGGGCTTGGCCACGCCCTCTCTTTCCACGGAGACGGACCAGACCATCTGGAAACCGTTTTGCTCAATGGGTTCGCTTTGCAGCAGCGTCAAGCGCGCCCGCAAGCGACTGCCGACCGGGACCGGGGCCGTAAAGCGCACCCGATTCAATCCATAGTTCACGCCCATGCGGGTTTCCAAAACATGCATAGCCGATTCAAAAAATGAAGGAATCAAGGACAG
>RFWA01000455.1 GCA_009922295.1 Betaproteobacteria bacterium | reverse complement strand
CAGCGGTCGAGTAGGGCGGTGATGGGCTTGGGGCCGCTCAGGTCGTTCATGTGCATCTCGGCTTCGAAGCCGCCGTAGACTTCGCCGGACCAAAGACGTCCGCCGCCGTGCCACTGTTCTTCGCCTTTCTTCGACTGCATGTTCCAGAAGTCAGTAGCGCGTCCCTGGAAGATGGCCTTTGTAAAGGGCGTCCAGATGCCGTGGTGGTGTGGGTGGTTGGACGGGTAGTCGCCGGTCACGATAGCACCGGAGGGTGAGCGTACCGGGTGCAGGTAGCCTGCACGCAGGATCTCATCCTTGATGTCCGCCCGAGGCTTCTTGTTCTTGTCCGTCCGGAAGTTCAGGACCTCCTTGCCGTCGATCGCGATCGTGAGGCCGTCTTCGCCCGGACCGACCTTCACCGCGTGCGGCTGAGTGCTGGCGACGGTGGCCACCTTGAGGGTCACCGCTTGGTTGGCAGGAACGAACCCGAGGACTAACGTACTGGTGTCGTCGTCATCGGCCTGAAGGTCGTGATCGTCTGGGCGGAGAGGACGGATGTGAGGAGGATCAGGGATGCAAGAGTGCGCATATGCCGAGGCCTAGGGGTATGTATGACTTGAGGACTGGAGGCTCGGCGGCGTGCAGCGCGGCCAACGGTGCAAACAACAGCGTGGAGAGAAGTGCGAGGGCTAGTTTCATCGGGTTCGTCTGCCTTGGTTCACGCCTTCTCCCACGGCGCGCGGAGCTTGGGTTTTTCGGTGAGGAACTCCAGGCCGCCGCGCAGCTTGCCCTCCTTGGTGAAGAAGGGGTGAAAGCCTTCCTTGTTAATGCCGTTGCCGTCGTAGCGGTCGCGGCGGGTGGAGATGGCCTTGCCCTCGCGCAACGCCCAGCCCATCCAGCCGAATCCGGCGGCGGAGAGCATCTCTGAGTAGTAGCGTGCCACTTCGCCGCGGGTAGCGTCGTTGAGGCTGCCGGGGATGCATTCGTTGACGAGCAAGGGTTTGCCTTGGGCCTGGCTCAGCAACTGATAAGCGGCGATGAGTTTTCCTAGGTCCTCGCGATCTTGGGCATACGGATGGGCGCAGAGCACGTCCATGAGCGGCGCGAAGGTTTCGATATTACCCGTTCTTCCAACGCGGCCGTTCATGGTGCCGATGGTGATGGGCTGCTGTGCGCCGCAAGCACGCACGATGGCCGCGATCTGGCTGAGCCAGGCGAACTCGCGCTTGTTTGGATCGCTGCTCAGGTCGTGGGCTTGCGGCTCGTTGCAAAGATCCCAGATGAGGATGCGATCATCCTTGGCCAGTGGTGTGACGAGCGCCTTCACATACTCCAATGGCTGGCTCCAGCCAGGCTTCATGTTTTCAACATAGGTGCCGCCGTAGTCGAACTTGGAATCGTGCCAGCGATTGAAGAGGCAGGGCATGACCTTCATGCCGCTTTCCGCGATGGCGGCAACGGCATCCATGAAGTTCGCGGTGACCTTTTCAGGGTCGCGCATCCACGCCGTGTATTCGATCCACAGTCGGATGCAGTTGGCACGCACCTGCTTCGCCAGCGCCACTTCCTCCCGCATCCTGGCCCCATCATAAAACCACCACGCATCCTCGATCCTCGCCGCCCATGAGGGAATGATGCTGAACCCGCGCAACCAGCCGTAGCTGTCGTAAACGTGGAGCGTGGGCTTTGATGCGACGGTTGTCAGTGCCGCAAGAGGTCGAGCCAGTGCGGCACCGAGCGTAACGCCGGCGAGGGTTTGCATGGCGTGACGGCGGGTGATTTTCGGTGGTGTGTTCTTCATGGCTTACTTTTCGCTTTTCGTCGTGGAGGAAATCTCTCCGATCTTCGCATCACCACCGACCGAGATGGGATTCGGCACATCGGTGGTCATGACGTTGTCGAACTGGAGGTGGCCGATGTCGCCGATGTCGTGCTGGAGGACGCTCTTGATCCGGTTGGCGCTGATGTTAGAGAGATGGAGGCGATTGATCTGCGGCTTGCGTTCGAGGCTCTCGAAGGCTTCCGGCCAGCCGCGACCATTGATCGCCCAGGGATAGAGGCAATTGAGGACGCTGCGCCCGATTTTGTAGTATTGCTTCAGCTTCGTCCTGTCGGGATCGGTGCGGACCAGTGAGCCTTCGATGGGCATCTCCGCAGGGCGTGAGAGGGTCACGTTGTTGACGGAGAGCAGGTCGATGTGGCCGTCCACCTGAATGGCGGGCGTCTTGGCGGAACGCGGGTCCTTTTGGTAGAGGCTCATCCCGTCCACGCGCAGCACGCCGATGTCGGAACTCGGCTGCACCCAGACCACGGGCCGACTGTCCACGGGCAGGTGGCTGTGGATGTTGCGCAGGGTGAGTTGCTCGATGTTGCCCTGAATGAGAAACACGAAGGGCAGTGGCCCGAATTCGGGCTCCAGCGGGCGCAGGTCGATGTTCTCAAAGGTGATGTTCCCCAGGTTGCCACCTGGTCTCCAG
>RFWA01000454.1 GCA_009922295.1 Betaproteobacteria bacterium | reverse complement strand
CGAAGGCGCCTCTGATAAAGCAGCAGCGATGGCCTGCAATCTGGCTGTGAACTGCTCGGCGATGGCGTCTTCATCGCGATCGACAAAGCGCTCCAGTGCGGCCAGCAGCCCTGCGATTTCTTCCTTGCCCACCTTGAAGCCACGCCCGATCCCGTGATGCGGGATGCCCTTGAGCGCATCACGGTCAATCAGGGCTGACGGCGACCAAGTCTGCGGGCTCACGTCCATGTCCATCATCTGGACCAAGGCCGAGCCCACCAGATCTCGTCGGCCGGCCAGGATGCCCGTTGACTGGGGGCCACCAATGGCCTTGCCACCACTGAACACCACGAGGTCAGCACCCGCCTCAATGAAGGTTTTCAAATTGCTGCGCGGCGGTAACTGCGCAGCGGCGTCCACGATCACCGGCAGGCCGTGGCGGTGCACGGTGTCGATAACGGCTGGCAGGTCGGCCAGTGTCTCGGAGGTGGCGACAAACAGAAACGCGGCGGTGTTGGCGTCGATGGCAGCCTCTATCTCCCAAGGCTCCAGCCCGCGAACGCCTGCACCCGTGCCACGGTCGTTGTGGCCGATATCGACGATGGTGGCACCAGCCAGCCGAATCGCATGGTCGTAGCTGTTGCGGTGGGTACGGGCCATCAAAATACGGTTGGGCATGGCCCGGGTATCGGGCAAGGCCGCCATTCGGTTGACATCCCAGCCCGCCAGACACGCTGCCGTGGCCAGCGTCAGGCCGGCGGCGGCACCCGAGGTCACGATGCCCGCTTGGGCACCGGTGCAGCCGGCGATCACCCGGCTGGCGGCTGACTGCAACTCGGAAATGTCAACAGAGGCTTCGGCCGCCTGCGCCATGGCCAGCAGCACGGCCGGCGCCATCAAACTGCCGCCTAGCCGGGTCAGGGTACCGGCGGCATTGATGCGCCGCGGCACCCCAAGGCGCTCATAGACGGCCGCCGATAGCGGCGCGGATGTGTGGGGTGTTGACGAAGGACCGCTCATGCCAGCGCTGCACTAGCAAGCTTGGCCGGGGTGCGCAAATGACAAGCCACCACATGGCCGGGGGCAATTTCCTGCAGCGGTGGGTCCTCCACCTTGCAGCGGGCCTCGGCGTAGGGGCAACGGGTGTGAAAGTGACACCCCGGCGGCGGGTTCATCGGGCTGGGCACATCACCCTCGATCACCAAACGGGCACTGCGCGCTCTGGGATCGGCAATGGGTGCAGCGGCCATCAAGGCTTCGGTGTAGGGGTGCTGTGGCTGGGCAAAGATCCGGTCCCTGGGCGCGAGTTCCACAATGCGCCCCAGATACATCACGGCAATGCGGTGCCCGATATGTTCCACCACCGCCAGGTCGTGCGACACAAACAGGTAGGACAGGCCGAATTCCTCCTGCAGGTCCATCAGCAAATTGAGCACCTGCGCCTGCACCGACACATCCAGCGCCGACACCGGTTCATCGGCCACGATCAGCCGCGGATTGAGCGCCAATGCGCGGGCAATACCCAGGCGCTGGCGTTGACCGCCCGAAAATTCAAAGGGGAAGCGCTGGGCTGCGTCTTTGCGCAAACCCACCTTTTCAAGCAGTGCCAGGACCTGCCGGTCTTTCTCTGCCCCTTCTGCAATACCAAAATTTTCCAGAGGCTCGGCAATGATCTCGCCGGCCCGCATACGCGGGTTCAAGGACGAATAGGGGTCCTGAAACACCATCTGTACCTGCCGCCGGTGCACACGCATCTGCTCTTCATCGAGGCGCGTGACCTCGGTGTCGCCCAGCCAGATCTGGCCGGCGGTGGGCTCCTGCAGCCGCAGAATCGTTTTGCCGACGGTGGACTTGCCGCAACCGGACTCGCCCACCAGACACAGTGTCTCGCCCGCCGCGATGCTAAAAGACACCCCATCCACCGCGCGGACATGGCCCGCGACGCGTTGCAGAACACCCCGACGAACGGGGAATAGTTTTTTCAAATTTTCTACGCGCAGGACGTCAGCCATGGCCAGCCTCCTTGGGTGACCGGGCCACGCTGTCCATTTCCCAACAAGCGGCCAGGTGAGCGCCCGGCATGGCCTTGGTCTGCTGAAGATCTGATCCGGCTGGGGCATTGAAGTCGCGCAGCGGCGGCGCCTGCTCATGGCAGCGTGCCTTGGCAAATCCGCAGCGCGGTGCAAACGCACAGCCGGCAAAGGCAGGCTGACCCGGGACCGTTTCCTTTAGCGAGGGCACGATGCCTTGGATTTCACTCAGGCGCCGGGTTCGAACGCCCTGACGGCCGCGCGGGATCGACGCCATCAAGCCCCGGGTGTAAGGGTGGACCGGGTGATCAAACAGGTCTTGAACGGTGGCTTCTTCCACCTTGCGTCCGGCATACATCACCACCACCCGGTGCGCCGTTTCGGCGATAACCCCCAGGTCATGGGTGATCAGCATGATGGCGGCGCCAACACGGCCGTTGAGTTCCATCAT
>RFWA01000453.1 GCA_009922295.1 Betaproteobacteria bacterium | reverse complement strand
CATGAGGGCTGCATCCAGCAGGTTGGCCGTCCGCTGGACATTTATGCGCGGCCCGCCAACACCTTCGTCGCCGGTTTTATTGGCAGCCCGCCGCTGAACCTGCTGCCCGTCAGCGCGTCCGGCATGCTTCGCTTGCCCCAGCCACTGCCATCATTGGGGGCAGAGGTGGCGACCATCGGCATTCGTCCGGAGAGTATTTCGTTGCGCGCCTCCGACCTGCGCCGCCCGCTGCACTTCACTGCCCATCTGGAGTTGGTGGAGGCGCTTGGCGCGGAGTCCCTGCTGCATCTGCGTCTCGGTGAATGGCCCCTGCTGGCGCGCGTCCCGGGTACCGTCACCGTATCGGCTGGCGACGAGCTAGCCCTGGCCATGGACGGCTCGTCGCTCTGCTTCTTCGGGCACGATGGCAAGCTGATTGACGACACTGACACTATGCCAACTCATCGCTCGGAGCCCAAACCATGACCACACCTTCCCGACTTGTCCCGCTGTCCGGTACCACCAATTTTCGTGACCTGGGCGGTTATGTCGGCCATGACGGGCGCTTGGTGCAGTGGCGCAAACTGTTTCGTTCGGACCACCTGGGAGCACTTTCTCCCGGGGATATCTTGAGCTTGTCGGACATTGGCCTGGCACGCGTCGCGGATTTTCGTGGGACGGACGAGCGTCAGCATCAGGCCTGCGCCATGCCTGGCTTGACGGTTCACTCGCTGCCGATCGACCCCAGCGTGGTGCAGAGCATGAAAGCCCACCTGGCCAAGGGGAGCCACTTGAACGCCGAGGACACGGTGCGTTTGATGGCGCAGACCTACCGAGCGTTTGTGCATGACCATTCGCACCGTTTTGCGGCACTGTTTGCCCTTTTGCTCGAGAACGACAGCCCGCTGGTTTTCCATTGCACCGCAGGCAAGGATCGCACCGGTTTTGCAGCGGCGATGATCCTGCTCTCATTGGGTGTGCCGCGTGACGTGGTGATGCAGGACTACCTGCTCACCAATGCCCACTACAAGATGCCGGATCCGGGCGCATCGGATCTGCCACTCGAGGCCCTGCAGGTGTTGTGGCGGGTTCAGGCAACGTTCCTGCCATACCTGCTCTTGAGGCCGCAGTCACCCGTTTTCAAGCATGGGGCTGGCGCTGAAATATCGGCAGCACAGGCCTGAGTCACAAATGTTTAACAGATCGCATTTAACGTTAGGTCTGTTTGAAACTTTTCCCTACCCAAAATCCCTGAGGTGAATTGATGACCCCAAAACAGAAATTCTTAAAGAAGCTGAATGGCTTCTCACTCGTGATCAGCATGACCGTTGTACTCGCCGCATGTGGCGGCGGCTCCGTCGATCTGGCTGCCGCCGGGCAGAATACGGCGAGTTACCTGAACGCAACCCTGGGCAGCCTGTCAACCGGGGCAGGGCTGTCGAGTCCTGCGACGCTGGAAAACTTTGACGTCAGCTACCTCGATGCAGGCTACACCCGTGCGATGCTGGCTACGGACCTGGCCGCCTATACGGACGCTCTTCAGACCAACCCTGACCTCTCCCTGTTCCCCGGCGGCACCTTGTCCAAGGTGGTCATTGCTGGCTGCGACTTGAAAGACGTGTGCACGATGACGGCCACCCTGACCAATTCCGACGCCGATGTCACAACCGTCGACTTCTCCACCAAGGTCGTACTTTCCAAAGGCGCCTTTCGCCTCCTGGGCGACCAGGCTGCTTCCTGAAGCCTTGCCCACGCGCTACTGGCAACCCCACAACCCAAAGGAACTGTTCAATGAAGCCCCAATTTCCCCTGCGTGAAACGCAACTTGCAGTCATCGCCCTTTCCGGGCTCTTGTCTGTTGCCGCTACTCTGCCAGCCCAGGCCGCTGAAAAGGCTAAAAACAAGGCCGCCGGCACCTATGTCACAGGTGACTTTCACAACCACTCAACCTGCTCGGATGGTTCGCTGTCGATGAAAAAGCTGATCGACAAGTCGGTCAAAACCTTCGGTCTGGACTGGTTCGTTCAGGCTGACCATGGCGGAAGCAGTGCCCGGAACTGCACCTTGGCTGAAGACCCGTTTGAGCCTGTTGCCCCCGCATTGGGACTAACCAACAGCACGACCGGCCCCTACCCGCCCGCGACTTACCCCACTGGCGGTCAGCCTGCAACTTCGCTTAAAGGTCCTAACCAATCTTGGGAGTCAACACTTCCAGGTGGCCGCGCAGCCATCAAGGGTGACGGTACGGCCACACCCAAGGCCATGTGGCGTTGGCAAGAGATTCAAGAATTTCAGTACAAGGTCACCGAAGACGAAAGCCGTGCACGTCAAAAGCCCATCTGGATCGGTGTGGAGCAAAACACGCCAGGTCACGAGCACGCGTCTACGGTGGTACTGCAGGGCCAACGCCCTTGGCCACAATCTGGCGTGTCTGGCAATGCCACACTGCAGGCTCAGTATGAGTACTGTTTTGACCGTTCA
>RFWA01000452.1 GCA_009922295.1 Betaproteobacteria bacterium | reverse complement strand
TTCGGAAGCAGGCCAGAGCCTGCCCATAGTTGGCGTCGAGGTGTGTGTCGTCTTGATGGAGCACACCCAAGTTGTAAAGAGCCTGTGCGTCACCTTGGTCGGCCGCCAGCTGAAGCCATTGTTTGGCAATGGTGTGGTTAGCGCCTGTGCCCAGCCCGTTGGCGATCATCACGCCCAGGTTGTACTGAGCCTGTGCATCGCCTTGGTCCGCAGCAAGTTGGTACCAGGCGATGGCGACGGTGTCGTCTCGAGTCGTGCCTTGGCCGGTGGCATACATCAACCCCAGGTTGTACTGGGCGGCAGCGTCGCCTTTGTGTGCTGCGGCCAGGTAGCATTGCAGCGCCTTTTCGTGGTTCGTTTCAACGCCTTGTCCAGTGCTGTACATCACCCCCAAGTTGTAGTGTGCAGCAGCCTCGCCGTGACTCGCTGCGCGCTCGTACCAGCTAACAGCTTTACGATAGTCAATGGGGAGATCTTGCCCTTGAGAATAGAAAAAACCGATATTAAATTGAGCTTGCGGGTGCTCGCGCTCTGCCGCGAGAGTGAACCAATGGCAGGCTTTCTTGACGTCGCGTTTTACCCCGTGGCCTTGGGCGTAAATCACGCCTAGACCGTATTGAGCTACTGGGTCATCGAGCTCGGCGCCACTTTGGTAATAGCTAAGCGCTTTTTCATAGTCCTGGTTCACCCCTTGGCCGTTGGCATACATGACGCCCAAGTTGATTTGTGCCACGGTATCGCCTTGTGCCGCTGCCGCTTCGTACCACTTCAGGGCTTCATGGTAATCAGGCTCTACGCCTCGCCCATTGGCGTACATGACAGCGAGGTTGGATTGAGCGTAGGGCAGTCCTTGTTCGGCTGCGGCACGGTACCACTTCAGGGCTTCTTGGTCGTCCTGTGCAACGCCTTGACCGTTGGCATACATCACAGCAAGATTGGATTGCGCACTGGCCACGCCCTGCTCTGCAGCCAACCGGTAGCACCTCAGGGCTTCTGCGAAGTCTTGCTCAACGCCCTGGCCACTGGCATACATCAGGCCCAAGTTGTTGAGGGCAGCAAGTTGGAGATTCAAAGGCTTGCCTTTCAAGGGTGCAGTCTCCCAACGCTAAAGACGTGTGGCTGGTCGACGATTTTACACGAACACCAACGGTAGCAATCACATGTAATCAGCAGCCTTTTGGCCTGTTATGATCTTGTCAAATTTTGTCAAATCGGTTCACGGTTTGGACAGTTATTCGGAGTCCGTGCTATGCAAAGGTTTGCCTGTTAGCCAATGGCCGTCAATACACCCCAATTCATCGGTGACAGCGACGCTGTGCGTGCCATTCGTGGCTTGCTGCCGGTGGTTGCCTTGTCCAGCTCGACGGTATTGATCACTGGAGAGAGCGGCACGGGCAAAGAAATTGTGGCGCGCTCGCTGCATGATCTGTCTGGGCGCTCGGGTGGAAATTTTGTACCCATCAACTGCGCGGCTATTCCCAAAGACTTGATCGAAAGTGAGCTATTCGGGCACAGCAAGGGGGCCTTTACCGGAGCAGCCACAGACCGAAAGGGGCGCTTTGAGTTGGCCCACAATGGATCCATATTTTTGGATGAGATTGGCGACTTGTCCTTGGAGCTGCAAGTTAAATTGCTGCGTGTTTTACAGGAGCGGGTGGTGGACCCGGTTGGTGGTGCGAAGGCCGTGTCCATCAATGTACGGGTGATTGCTGCGACGCACCGAGACCTGGAAGCCGAAATAGTGGCGGGTCGATTCAGGGAGGACCTGTACTACCGGCTGAATGTGTTGCCAATCAGTACACCGCCGTTGCGTGAGCGATCCGCCGATGTGCCCCTGCTCTTGAACTATTTCGCACAAAGATTTATGGCAGAGGGCGAGCTGCCTGTCAGTTTTTCTCCCGACTTTATGCGTGCGCTCACAGCCTACCACTGGCCCGGTAACGTTCGGGAGCTGTCAAATTTGGTCGACCGATTCAGCACCCTCTTTGCCGGGCAGCGCTTGAGCCTGCGTTCATTGCCAGCCGCTTTGCTCCCCAAGGGGCTGGCCGCACTTCAGTTGCTTGCAAAAGAAGATGGGCTCGGGGAGGAGGAAGCGAGCCCACTGCCAGATGCTCCCGCTTGGGAAAACTCGCCCGTGGCAGATGGGGTGGTAGGGGAAGTTTCGGCGCCGACCTATGATGAGAGCAACGCCAGTGCCTTGGAGCAAATGACCTTTTTATCTGAAAACTTGGCAGTTTTGCCTCCAGAAGGCTTGTCGCTGAAAAACCGGTTGGCAGAGATTGAACGAGATCTGATTTCCCAGGCACTCAGCCGCACCAAGGGTAATGTGTCACAAACTGCCCGTATCTTGAACTTGCAGCGTACGACGCTGATTGAAAAAATTCAGAAGTTCGGATTACGCGCCAACTAGGTTGACTGACCCTTGGGTCAGGGCGCCGAAGTTGTCCCATTTGGATTAGG
>RFWA01000451.1 GCA_009922295.1 Betaproteobacteria bacterium | reverse complement strand
GTTGGTGTCGGCCGCCTGGGTCTCGGCCACCAGCCGGCCGGCGCGCAGCACCGCGATGCGCTGGGACACCCGCAGCACCTCGCCGAGCTTGTGGCTGATGAAAATGATGGACAGGCCCTGCGCCACCATTTGGCCCAGCACCACAAACAGCGCCTCGCTCTCCTGCGGCGTCAGCACCGCTGTGGGCTCGTCCAGGATCAGGATGCGCGCGCCCCGGTACAGGGCTTTCAGAATTTCCACACGCTGGCGTTCGCCGACCGACAGCCGACCAATCAGGGCATCGGGGTCCACGCCCAGGCCAAAGCGCTGCGCCACCGTCTGCAGCTTCTCGCGCGCTGCGCTGCGCCGGGTGAACGACTGCCACAGCGGCTCTGAGCCCAGCATCACGTTGTCAAGCACGCTCAGGTTGTCGGCCAGCGAGAAGTGCTGGTGCACCATGCCGATGCCGGCGGCGAGCGCGGCTTTGGGGTCGCCCGGCGGCAGTGGCCGGCCGAAAACCGTGATATTGCCAGCGTCCGCCGTGTAATGCCCGAACAGAATGGACACCAGGGTCGACTTGCCAGCGCCGTTCTCGCCCAGCAAGGCCAGCACCTCGCCGCCACCCAGGCTCAAAGAGATGTCGTCATTGGCCAGCAGTGTGCCAAAGCGCTTGCTGATGTGGCTGAGTTGCAGGACGGGGTCGGACATGATGGGCCAAAACAAAGACACCCCGCTGCCGGGGTGTCTGCTGGCTTGCTGAGCGAGGTTTACTTGGCCGTGGACTTGGGTTGCTTGTCGTCCACCTTGACATTGAACTTGCCGTCTTGAATGTCCTTCTCCTTGGCGCGCACCTTGGCCACCAGCTCGGCCGGGATCTTCTTCTCAAAGGTGCCCAGTGGTGCCAACGACGAGCCCTTGTGCTTCATCATGGAGTAAGGGCCGTAGTCTTCGGCGGTGAACTTGCCGTCTTTTACCATCTTGATGGCGCGGTCGGCCGAGGGCTCGAAATGCCACATGGCCGAGGCCACCACGGTGTCGGGGTACTGGGCCTGGGTGTTAATCACGTTGCCAATGGCCAGCTTGCCTTTTTCCTTGGCGGCGTCGCTCACGCCAAAGCGCTCGGCATACATTACGTCGGCGCCCTTGTCGATCATGGCAAAGGCGGCTTCCTTGGCCTTGGGTGGGTCAAACCAGCTGTTGATGAAGCTCACGCTGAACTCCACCTTGGGGTTGATCTCTTTGGCGCCGGCCATGAAGGCGTTCATCAGGCGGTTGACTTCAGGGATGGGGAAACCGCCGACCATGCCGATCTTGTTGCTTTTGCTCATGCCGCCGGCGATCATGCCGCTGAGGTAAGCCGGCTCCTGGATGTAGTTGTCAAACACGCTGAAGTTGGGCGCCTGCGGCTTGCCCGAGGAACCCATCAGGAACGAGACCTTGGGGAAATCCTTGGCGACCTTGCGCGCGGCGGCTTCCACGGCAAAGGCTTCGCCCACGATCAGGGTGTTGCCGGCGGTGGCGTACTCGCGCATCACGCGCTCGTAGTCGGCGTTTGACACGTTTTCGCTGGCCTTGTACTCGATCTCGCCCCGCGCTTCCGCCGCTTTGAGCGCGGTGTGCAGGCGCCCGGCCCACTGCTGTTCAAACGGCACGGTGTAGATGCCGGCGACCTTGATCTTGGCCTGAGCCAGGGTCAAGGTGGGGACGCTGGCGGCCAGCGCGGCGGCCAGCACGATGGCATGGCGGCGATTCAGGGGTTGGACTGACATGGGTTCTCCGTTGGGGGTTAAAAAGTTCGGTGTTACAAAATAAATAGCAAACTATCGCTGTTGGACGGGGGCTAGAGCCTGTTTTGCCTCAGGTCCCAGCCCGCTCCAGCATCGCATGCAGCAGCACATTGCAGCCTGCGGTGATGTGCTCGGCCTTGGCGTCCTCGATTTCATTGTGGCTGATGCCGTTCTTGCAGGGGATGAAAATCATGCCGCTGGGCGCGAGCTTGGCCATGTAGACCGCGTCGTGCCCGGCGCCAGACACCACTGGCATGTTGGAGTAGCCCAGTTGTTGCGCGGCGCGCGCAACGGCGTCGATGCAGTTGCTGTGAAAGCCCTGCGCCGGGTAGCTGGACACCAGCTCGATCTTCACGTCCAGCCCGCTTTGTTGGCTGAGCCGGGCGGCAAAGGCCTTGACCTCGTCGGCCATCTGGTCCACCACGGCGTCGGTGCTGTTGCGCAGGTCGATCGAGAACTTGACCCGGCCGGGAATCACATTGCGGCTGTTGGGGTGCACCTGCACCATGCCCACGGTGCCGCGTCCGTGTGGCGCGTGGCGCAGGGCGGCGGCAACCACCTCCAGCATGATGGGGGCCGCCACCTGCATCGCGTCCTTGCGCAGCGCCATCGGTGTCGGGCCGGCGTGAGCCTCCATGCCGGTCACGGTGCAGTCGAACCAACGAATGCCAAGCACGCCCTGTACCACGCCGAT
>RFWA01000046.1 GCA_009922295.1 Betaproteobacteria bacterium | reverse complement strand
GCCCCCATCATCAGGGCGATCAGCAGCAGTGTGGCAAATGCTGTGCCGCTAAGGGCGCGTGGCCGGAGGGTCATGACACGAAGCAGAGCAAAGGAACTCCTGGTGTTGCAGCGGTCGTCAGAGCCGGCCAGCCGAGTGGGATCAAGCCGTCGATTCTGCAGCATGAATCGGTGATCTTGCGGCGTCTCCAGCGAGCAAAGGCTGAATCGACGCAAAATCTAGCTGCTTTGACCTACCAACACGCAAGATTTCTTGGCACTCTGTCCAGAGATTTTGCTATATTTTTTATAGCTATAAACCCAATAAATACGGGGGCTAGCATCACATTTTATAAAGGAATAATCATGTTGAAACTGATTCTCTTGGCGGCGCTGATGGCCCTCGCTAACCTAGCCCAAAGTGCAGACACGCCGGCGGCGGCGCCGGTTGACGCCGAGTTGCAGCGTGCACGCGCCCTGATCAGTCAAAAAAACTGGCCGGCTGCGGTCGTCGTGCTGGAGCCTTATGTGGTGACCAAGCCCAAAAGTGCCGACGGCTTTAATTTGCTTGGCTACAGTTACCGCAATCTGAAGCGACTTGATGAGGCCTTGGTGGCTTATAAGACGGCCCTGAGCCTCGACCCCGACCACCGTGGCGCCCATGAATACATCGGTATGGCTTACATTCAACTGGGGCAAATGGACAAGGCCCGGCAGCACCTAAGCGCGCTGGACAAGCTGTGTCGGTTCTCTTGCGAGGAATACCGGGACCTCAAAAAAGCCATTGAAACGGCGGTCAAATGACACTGGCCCTGGGCCCGAGCGCGCTCCGATACACAGCGCCATCAGAGGCAACACCTTCGAACTTGCCGCCGACAGTTTTTTCGAAGACTGGGTCAATCGCTACCGGCTCGCGCTAGGAGCTTGCTGGCCCAAGGGCGTGCGCAAGCTCGTGTGGTTTCATCGCTTTGTCGATAGCCTCGTCGTCGGCTTCATTAGAATGATCCCAAGGGTTTGCCTGCGCAAACTTCAATTAGCCTGGGGATAGCGACATGGATAGCAATAACGCCCGATTTGGCAGTGGCCAAGCGGTGCTCCGCATCGAAGACGACAAACTGCTCAAGGGTCAAGGGAGATTCACTGACGACATCACGGATGACACTCACTACGACGACCACCTGCGTCTGTGTTTTGTCAGGTCGGTTTACCCTCACGCCCGCATTCTGAGCATTGACAAATCCGCCGCTCTGGCCATGCCAGGGGTTGTTGCCGTTTTTGACGGGGCTGATTTGGTGGCTGCTGGTGTCAAACCTATCCCAGGCCCTGCGGCGTTCAAGCGCGCCGGTGGTGCGCCCAGTGTGACCCCTTTGCGCCGACCACTGGCATTCGAGCGGGTGCGCTACGTCGGTGAGGCACTGGCGGTAGTGCTGGCCAACACGCTGGAGCAGGCGCGCGACGCCGCCGAAGCGGTGGTGGTCGAATACGAAGAGCTGCCGATGGTGGTAGACCTGCACGAGGCAGCGGCCGCCGGCGCGCCCGTGGTGTGCGACGAGGCCCCTGACAATATTTCTGCCGAAATGCGCCACGGTGATGCTGCGGCCACCGACCAGGCCTTCTCTGGCGCGGCACATGTGGTGGGCCTCTCGCTCAGTAACCAGCGCCTGGCGGCACTGACGCTGGAGCCGCGATCCGTTCTGGCCATGGTCGACCCGAGCGATGGTCGACTGGTGGTGCGTATGAGCACGCAGATGCCGTCGGGTATCAAGACCTCGCTGTGCAAAGACATTCTGGGCCTGTCGCGCGACCAGGTGCGGGTGACGGTGGGCGATGTGGGCGGCGGCTTTGGCATGAAAGGCGGCATTCACCCCGAAGATGCGGTGACCGCCTGGTGTGCCTGGACGCTCAAACGCCCAGTGAAATGGATTGCCGAACGCAGTGAAGAGTTTCTCAGCGGTGCCCCCGGCCGTGATATCGACACCAAGGCTGAATTGGCCTTGGCGGCTGATGGCCGTATTCTGGCCCTGCGTGTGCACACCCTGGCCAATGTCGGCGCTTATGCCACCGGCACCGGCGTGGCCATCCAGCTGCTGATTGGACCCTGGGTGCAGACCAGCGTCTACGACATCCAGACCGTTGATTTTTATTTCAAGGCCGTACTCACCAACACCGCGTCGGTGGGCGCCTACCGGGGTGCCGGTCGGCCTGAGGCCATTTACATCATGGAACGCCTGATGGACGAGGCGGCGCGCCAGACCGGTATCGACCGCATTGCGCTTCGTCGGCGCAACATGATTCGCCCCGAACAGATGCCCTACAAGAACCCGATGGCACAGGTGTATGACAGTGGCCGCTTTGAGCATGTGCTGGACCAGGGGCTGGCGCTGGCCGACTGGGGCGGTTTTGCCGCTCGCGAGGCCGAGTCGGCGCGGCACGGCAAATGGCGTGGGCTGGGCATTGCCACTTTTCTGGAGTGGACCGGCGGCAATGTCTTTGATGCCACTTTTCTGGAGTGGACCGGCGGCAATGTCTTTGAGGAACGCATGACGGTCACGGTACTCGCCGACGGAGTCATTGAAGTCTTTTCTGCCGTAAACGGCATGGGGCAGGGCATTGCAACCTCGCTCGCGCAGTTGGTGGTCGACGTTTTTGACGTGCCGCTTGAGCAAGTGCGGGTGGTGTTGGGTGACACCGACCTGGGTGAGGGGTTTGGCAGCGCCGGCTCCCGCTCGATCTTTGTCGGTGGCTCGGCGGTCAAGGTGGGCGCACAGCGCACCGTGGAGCATGTCCGCGCCATGGCCGCCAGCACGCTGGAGGCCTCGGTGCAAGACATTGAGTACCGTGCAGGGCGATTCCAGGTCAAAGGCACAGACTTGGGCATTGGCCTGTTTGAAATGGCGGCCCGTCAGCCCGGCGGCCAAATTTTCTTCGAATCCACCAGCGCAGTCAGCGGGCCGTCCTGGCCCAATGGCTGCCACGTGTGCGAGATCGAGCTCACGCCCGAGACCGGCGAGGTCGCCGTGGTGGCCTACGCGTCGGTCAATGATGTGGGCAAGGTGGTCAACCCCGCCATCGTGATCGGGCAGCTCGACGGCGGTGCCATGCAGGGTTGGCGAGCTCGGCACGATTGGCGCCACGCCATGTGTGGTCAATGCCGTGGCGGATGCCCTGGCCCGCAATGGCCATGGCCAGCACACGGCGCAACTGCAGATGCCGCTGACATCTGCGCGACTGTGGACTTTGCTGCAGACCCATGGCGCTGGGCTTTAAAGCCTGATTGAGACCTGATTCAAGCAAGAAAGTAAGAGATGGCTATCAGCAAACAACGGGTTATTGTCGTTTTGGCAGGGTTTGTCGTGGTCGTTGCTCTGTTGTTTGCGGCCTATGTGGCCATCGCTCTGAGCTGGAGCTATTCCACGGGCGAGCGCGCGGGCTATCTGCAAAAACTCTCGTCCAAGGGCTGGATCTGCAAGACCTGGGAGGGCGAGCAGTCTCTGGTCTCGCTGCCCGGGGCCACGCCCGAAAAGTTCTTGTTTACCGTCAGGAGCCCAGAGGTGGTCGCGCAGTTGAATGCGGCTATGGGCAAACGGGTGACGCTCAATTACGAGCAACACAAAGGGCTGCCCACCAGCTGCTTTGGGGAAACCGAGTACTTTGTGACTGGCATGAAGGAAGTGGCCCCCTGAAGGGCAGGAGTGAGGCTTCTGCTGCCTGGATTGCGGCGGGCGGTTACACCGTCCCAGCTGTAGACATCAGCGATCTGCTGGACCTCAGCCCAGGGAGCTCTTCTTCAGGTTCAGCGCAGCCTCGTACAGGGCATTGCGCGGTGCGCCCGTGATCTCGGCGGCCAGCCGCACCGCTGTTTTCAGGGGTAGCTCAGCCAGCAGCAATTGCAGCGCGCGCTTGTCCTCGCCGTTATCGGCCTGTACAGCGGCCGGGTGGAGCACCAGCACAAATTCGCCTCGGCACCGGTTCGGGTCAGCGGCCAACCAAGCCTCAAAGTCCGCCACTGGCAATTGGGCGATCTCTTCAAACTGCTTGGTGAGTTCACGACCGACCGTCATACCGCGCTGTCCCAGCACCGCCAGGGCCCCGGCCAGGGCTTCGATGCGGTGCGGTGCCTCCAGCAACACCACAGCCCTGGGCTGCTGGCCCAATGCCGCCACGGCTTGCGCTCGTTCGCCGGCTTTGCTGGGCAAGAAACCAGCAAAGACAAACCCGCTCGTGGCCGCGTCACTGGTGGTCATGCCTGACACGCTGAGCGCTGCCGTGACGCTGCTGGCGCCCGGCAGCGGTACCACCGGCCTGGCGGCTGCTCGGGCAGCCGCCACCAGGCGAGCCCCGGGGTCGCTGATGGCGGGTGTGCCGGCATCGCTGACATAGGCCACCCGCTGCCCCTGAACCATGCGTTGCACCAGTTCCTCGGCAGCCTGCGTTTCATTGTGCTCATGTACGGCCAGCAACTGGGCTGCCGACTTGTCGATGCCATAGGCGCGGAGCAGTGCCTGGGTGTGGCGAGTGTCCTCGCAGGCCACGGTATCCGCCAAGGCCAGCACGTGCAGGGCGCGAAGCGTGATGTCGGCCAAGTTTCCGATCGGGGTGGCGACCACATACAGCGCGCCGGGCGGATAATTCTGTCCAGCAGCGGCGTCAGCGGCGGCGCTTAAGGCATGGGCATAGGTGGAGCTCAATGGTATTTCCTCATGACAGGACTGCGGGTGCCTCGGCGAGCACCAAAAGCGTCGGCGATGTCGCCGAAGACGCTGCCTTGCGCCATTTGCAGCAAGCCGGCCTGCGGCTGGTGCAACGCAATTATCGGACGCCTGGACGCGGTGGTGGCGAAATCGACCTGATCATGCGCACGCCAGACGGTACCACCGTGTTTGTCGAGGTACGCCGACGCGCCAGCGCGAGCTATGGTGGGGCGGGCGCCAGCATCAGTGCCACCAAGCAGCGACGCATCATCTTTGCCGCCCGGCATTATCTGATGCGCCTGCCCGTCACGCCGCCCTGCCGATTTGATGTGGTGCTGCTGGAGCCACAAGGCCTGCAGTGGTTGCCGGCGGCGTTTGATGCGGGTTAATGTCATGGCGGGCGGGTATCATCGGACTATGCTTGAGCTAAGAATTCAACAACACTTCATCGACAGCGCTGACCTGAAGTACCAGGCCGCACAGGTCTTGAGCGGTCCGATTGCAGCGGCAGTGCAGGCTATGCTGGCCTGTGTCACCAGCGGCGGCAAAGTGCTGGCCTGTGGCAATGGCGGCTCGGCTGCCGATGCCCAGCATTTTGCGGCCGAGTTTGTCGGGCGTTTTGAGCGCGAGAGGCCCGAGTTGGCGGCACTGGCGCTCACCACCGACAGCTCCATCATCACCGCGATTGCCAACGACTACGATTTCAGCATCATTTTCTCGCGTCAAGTGCGCGCTTTGGGTCAACCCGGTGATGTATTGCTCGCGATCTCCACCAGCGGCAACTCGGGCAACGTGCTAGCGGCGATTGAGGCGGCCCACGAGCGTGAGATGGTTGTTGTGGGTTTGAGCGGACGTGGTGGCGGCAAAATGAGCCAGGTTTTGCGTGACACCGATGTCCATATCTGCGTGCCTCACGAGCGTACCGCGCGGGTGCAAGAAGTTCATATTTTGGCGTTGCACTGTATTTGCGACGCCGTCGATGCCCAATTACTTGGTGACCAGGAGACCCCCGAATGAAACTATTGACACACCCCATTTTGCACAAGTGCGTGCTGATTACCTGCCTGACGGCTTCCCTAAGTGCTTGTGCGCCGATGATGATTGGCGGCGCCGTGATGAGCTCATTGGTGGCAGCGGATCGGCGTACCTCTGGTGCGCAGCTGGAGGATGAAAGTATTGAGCTGCGCGCTGCCAGCCGCCTTCGGGAAAACCTAGGCGAGCGGGTGCATATTAATGTCGCCAGTTATAACCGGCAGGTGCTGCTCACTGGTGAGGTGCCTAGCGCCCAGGATCGCGTGCTAGCGGAGCAGCTCACGGCCAAGGTCGAGAATGTGCGCAGCACGGTCAATGAATTGGCTGTGTTGGGCAACACCAACCTGACGCAACGCGCTTCGGACGTTTTAGTCACCACCCGGGTGCGTGCCGGTCTGGTGGATGCCAAGGACCTGTTTGCCAACGCCTTCAAGGTGGTGACCGAGCGGGGTACCACCTACCTGATGGGGCGGGTGACGCAGCGTGAAGCGAACAGTGCCACCGACGTGGTACGTACCACCCAGGGCGTGCAGAAAGTGGTTCGCCTGCTGGAGATCATCAGCGAGGACGAGCTCAAGGCCCTGACGCCCAAGCCGGCGCCTTGAGGCTGCTCAGGCGATCTATTTCAGACGCTTGATCAGGCTGGAGGTGTCCCAGCGCTGGCCGCCCATGTGCTGCACATCAGCATAGAACTGATCCACCAGGGCTGTGACCGGCAAACGCGCTCCGTTGCGTTTGGCCTCATCAAGCACCAGCCCAAGGTCCTTGCGCATCCAGTCCACAGCAAAGCCGAAATCAAACTTGCCGGCGACCATGGTCTTGCCGCGGTTGTCCATTTGCCAGCTTTGTGCCGCGCCCTTGCCTATCACATCCAGCACCTGTAGCATGTCAAGGCCTGCCTGTTCACCGAAGGCGATCGCCTCACTGAGGCCCTGCACCAACCCGGCGATGCAAATCTGATTCACCATTTTGGCCAATTGACCGGCGCCACTTTCGCCCAGCAGGGTGACGGCGCGAGCAAACGCCATGGCCACGGGCTGGGCGGAGGCAAAGGCTGTTGCGTTGCCACCGCACATCACCGTCAGCAGGCCATTTTGCGCACCGCCCTGGCCGCCAGAGACTGGGGCGTCAATGAAGTCCAGACCCAGGTTTTTTGCCGCGCTGCAAAGCTCGCGTGCCACACTGGCCGATGCCGTGGTGTGATCGACGAAGATTGCCCCAGCCGCCATGCCGGCAAACGCGCCATCAGCACCGAGCGTTACGCTGCGCAGGTCGTCGTCATTGCCGACGCAGCAGAACACCAGCTCCGCCCCCTGCGCTGCCAGCCTTGGGGTGAGGGCATGTTTTGGGGCCATTGACCCGGCAAATTCAGCGCACCAAGCTGTCGATTTGGCTGCAGTTCGGTTGTAGACCGTGACCTGGTGGCCAGCTTTAGCCAGATGGCCGGCCATCGGGTAACCCATGACGCCCAGACCAAGGAAAGCGACCTTGCGGCTGGGGCTGGCGGGGTACTCTTTAAGATTGATGCTGCTCATGGGGGTTCCTTGCAAGTGTTGAAAGTTAAATAAAGATGTCGTCTGGCCGCAAGCCGGAAATGGCTGCTGCGCGGGGGTGTTTATACGATCGCGAAATTCTCGGTGCCGGCGCTCAGGTCGGTGGATTTGACCCGTTGGCTGTTGAGTTTGATTTGTAGCCGCAAATCGTTGACTGAGTCGGCGTTTCGCAGGGCGTCTTCGTAGCTGATGCTGTTGGCTTCAAAAGCGTCAAACAGGGCTTGGTCAAACGTTTGCATGCCCATGTTGCGGCTCTTTTTCATGATTTCCTTGATCTCGGTCACTTGGCCTTTAAAGATCAAATCTGAGACCATGGGGGAGTTAAGCAGAATCTCAACGATGGCAGCGCGACCCTTGCCATCCTGCTTGGGCACCAGACGTTGCGATATCACGGCTTTGAGGTTAAGTGATAAATCCATCAACAGTTGGGCGCGCCGTTCTTCTGGAAAGAAGTTGATGATGCGGTCAAGCGCCTGATTGGCGCTGTTGGCGTGCAGCGTGGCCAGGCACAAATGGCCAGTTTCAGCAAAGGCAACGGCATGTTCCATCGTTTCATGGTCACGGATTTCACCCATCAGAATCACGTCGGGGGCTTGGCGCAGCGTGTTTTTCAGGGCGGCGTCCCAGTTCGCGGTGTCGAGCCCGACCTCTCGCTGGGTCAACATACAGTTTTTATGCGGGTGTACGAACTCGATGGGGTCTTCAATTGTGATGATATGGCCGTAGGTTTGCTCATTGCGCCAGTCCACCATCGCGGCCAGGGTGGTCGATTTGCCTGAGCCGGTCGCACCGACCAGTATGCACAAGCCACGCTTTGCGGTCACCACTTCCTTGAGAATTTGCGGCACGCCCAGGCCGTCGATCGTAGGTACGGTGGTCGGGATCATGCGCAAGACCATGCCGGCCTTCCCCTGCTGCACAAAAGCGTTAACTCGAAACCGGCCTATGCCTTCAGGCGAGATCGCAAAGTTGCACTCCTTGGTTGCTTCAAACTCGGCGGCCTGGCGTTCGCTCATGACGGAGCGCACCAGTGCCGCGGTTTGCGCGCCAGAAAGCTGGTCCGTGGACATCTTGGTCAGTTTCCCGTCGATCTTGATGGACGGTGGGAAGTCTGCCGTGATGAACATGTCACTGCTTTTGCGGTTGATCATCAGCTTCAGCAGTTCTCCGACAAACTGGGCGGCTTGGTTGGCTTCCATGATTACAGGGGCTCAATCGTTTAGCTGCGTTCGCTGAGGCGGGCACCAACCACACGAAGTCGCAGCGATATCTTGCGGGCCAAGACGGTCATTAGGCATGAGACCAGGTAGGGATCTTCCGTCACCATCTCGTTCATGGCCTCGGTGGTCAATACCGCCATGTCGCACTTGGTCTGTGTGATGCAGGCTGAAAAGCGCAGTCCTTGGTCGAGCAGCGACATTTCCCCCAGCATTTCGCCAGGGCCTGCCTCGGACAGGCGTAGGCGTTCGCTCCAGGTTTGGGTCCGCTCCACCGCAACCTGGCCCTTGAGCAAGACCACCAGGAAGTTGCCATACTCATCTTGATGGATGAACTCCTGGTCGGCCGGGACCTGTGCAAAATGCATGTACTTGTTCAGTCGGGCCACGGTCTGCTCGGGAATTTGCTTCATCTGCCTGTCAGCACTCCAAAGCACCTGCAGCTCTCGCATGGCGGCGTCGGGATCCAGCGGGGACGCGCCGACCTGGATCGCTCGGGCAGGCCATGGCACCGCATGTGCCGCGGATTCCAGCCCGTTGACGCTCGCGTCAAAAAGCCTGGAGTCGCTGGCTTGCGTTGGCTCGTCCAGCCCCATCTTTTGAAACAGGTGGTTGAAAAAAGCCTTCATAGCGTTCTAATTGATGGCCGCCGGGTTTTAGCCGGGGAAGTTTTCTGGAATTTTGGCCTTGGTCCGCGCCTCGGCGGCACTGATCACATTGCGCTTGACCAGGTCGGTCAGGTTCTGGTCCAGCGTTTGCATGCCCAGGCTGTTGCCAGTCTGGATGCTGGAGTACATCTGCGCGATCTTGGCTTCACGGATCAGGTTGCGAATGGCGTTGGTGCCCAGCATGATCTCGTGCGCTGCCACCCGGCCCTGGCCGTCCTTGGTCTTGCACAGCGTCTGCGAGATAACCGCCTGCAGCGACTCCGACAGCATGGCCCGAACCATTTCCTTTTCTTCGGCAGGGAACACGTCAATGATCCGGTCGATGGTCTTGGCCGCGCTCGAGGTGTGAAGCGTGCCAAACACCAGGTGGCCGGTTTCAGCGGCTGTCATGGCCAGTCGTATGGTTTCCAGGTCACGCATTTCCCCTACCAATATGGCATCCGGGTCTTCACGCAGCGCTGACCGAAGCGCCGAGGCAAAGCTCAGAGTATGCGGGCCGACCTCGCGTTGGTTGATCAGGCATTTTTTCGATTCGTGCACGAATTCGATCGGGTCTTCGACCGTCAGGATGTGGCCGTATTCGTTTTCATTGAGGTAATTGACCATGGCCGCCAGTGTGGTCGACTTGCCCGATCCGGTTGGACCCGTCACCAGCACCATGCCGCGTGGCTTGAGTGCCAGTTCGGCAAAGATTTTGGGTGCGTTGAGCTGTTCCAGGGACAAGATCTTGCTTGGGATGGTGCGCATCACCGCGCCGGCGCCCCGGTTGTGGTTGAAGGCATTGACCCGAAAACGCGCTAAGCCAGCGATCTCGAAGGAAAAGTCGATCTCCAGAAATTCTTCAAAGGCCTTGCGTTGACCATCGTTCATGATGTCGTACACCATGGCGTGCACCTGCTTGTGGTCCAGTGGCTCCACATTCAGGCGGCGCACATCACCGTGTACCCGGATCATGGGCGGCAGGCCCGCTGACAAATGCAGGTCTGAGGCCTTATTCTTGACACTGAAGGCCAGCAATTGAGAGATATCCAAGGCCATCCTGATGGTTTGTTACGCTTGGGGCAATTATGACGATGATTCAACTCAATTTGCAGCAAGTTCACACCCGAATAGCGGCGGCCTGTCAGGCTGCGGGGCGTGACCCGGACACGGTTAGCCTGCTGTCGGTGTCCAAGACATTTGGCCCCGAGGCGGTGCGGTCTGCCTGGGCCGCCGGTCAAACCGCTTTTGGCGAAAATTACATTCAAGAGGCAGTGCAAAAAATCACAGCATTGCGACAACCGCTTGACGTCGCCCGTGCGCCGCTGCAATGGCACTGCATCGGTCCAATCCAGAGCAACAAGACCCGCTTGGTCGCCGAACATTTCGACTGGGTCCAGACGGTAGACCGGCTCAAAATCGCCGAGCGCCTGAGCGAGCAGCGGCCTGCCGGTCTGGCGCCGCTGCAAGTGTGTATCCAGGTCAATATCGATGGCGGCCCCACCAAGTCGGGGGTGCTGCCGCAGGAGGCGCTAGCGTTGGCGCTGCAGGTGGCGGCGCTGCCCCGGCTGCGCTTGCGCGGCCTGATGAGTATTCCCGAACCTGCTCCCGATTTTGTAGCAGAAAAACAAGTATTCATGCGGGTTAGAGCCCTGTTTGATGCCTTGAATGTGAGCGGTTTGGCGCTTGACACCTTGTCCATGGGCATGAGTGCCGATCTGGAGGCCGCCATCCACGCCGGCAGTACCCTAGTCCGGGTGGGCAGCGCTATTTTTGGGGCGCGGGCTGTACCGATCGACTCTCTCGCTGGGTCAAGTCCATCTACATTAGGGTAGGGGCCTAAAGCACAAAGGAGACGATATGGACCTGCAACTCAAGGACAAGACTGCACTGGTCACCGGCGCCAGTGTCGGCATTGGCCGGGGCATTGCCCTGGCGCTGGCTGCCGAGGGCGTACGCCTGGCGATCACCGCACGCCGCATGGACAAGCTGCGCGAAGTGGCTGATGAGCTGGTGGCGCTGGGCGCGCCCGCGCCGGTGCTGATCGAGCAGGACATGTACGCTGACGATGCCGCCAAACGCATTGCGGACGCTGCGATGGCGGGCCTGGGCCAGGTAGACATCCTGGTCAACAACGCTGGCGGCTCGCGCAGTTTCAAGGATTTGCACGTGAGCGAGGCCCAGTGGCAGGAGGCCATCACCCTGAACTTTCACCGCCCGCGCCAGCTCGGCGATGTGCTGATCGACCAGATGATCGCCCAGGGTTGGGGCCGCATCATCAACATCACCGGCAAGAGCGAGCCTGAGCATATCAACGGGGCCTTCTGTGCGAAGGCCGGTATGCACAGCTGGGCCAAGGGACTGTCGCGCATGGTAGGCAAGCATGGCATCACGGTGAACTGCATACCGCCAGGGCGCATCCATTCCGAACAGATCTACCGCAACTACACGCCGGAGTACCGACAGTGGCAGTGCGAGAACGAGATTCCGGCAGGCCGCTACGGTGAGCCAGAAGACTTGGCCAACCTGGTGGCCTTCCTGTCATCGCCCCGAGCCAGCTACATTACGGGCGCGGTGATTCCCGTGGACGGTGGCTTGCGCAAGTACCAATTCTGAGTCCACATAGGCTGCATCCGGGTGGATGATGCGCCTGGTGACTATCACAACAACTACCCCCAGGAGATGCTATGGATGCCTCCCTGCCTACGGGCAAGGAATTGAGACCGCTGAACGCCAAGAGCATGAACAGCCGTCTATCAGGAAGAGAGACCTCGAGCAATCGAGGTGGATCCTCTGATGGATACGGCATCAAAGTGCCCATGGCGTGATAAACAGCAGTTTTCACTAACACC
>RFWA01000450.1 GCA_009922295.1 Betaproteobacteria bacterium | reverse complement strand
TCAGGTAGCCCGGCACCAGGGCCGACGACGGCGCAGAAGGCAGAGTCTGGACAGACATACGTCAGCGCGCCTTCGCAAACACCAGGCGCAGGTAAAAGCCCGCCAGCACCAGCAGCACGGCAGTAAGCAGGTAAGCTGCCGCCGCCGCATAGCCCATGTCGTAGTAGTTGAAGCCTTGCTCGTAAACAAAATAGGCCAGCGTCTTGGTGGAATTGCCTGGGCCGCCATTGGTCAGGGTGTAGAGGGTGTCGAAGGCTTTGAGCGCAAACACCGTCTTGAGCACCAGCACCACGCTCACCACCGGCAGCAATTGCGGCCAGGTGATGTCCCGAAACACGGCCCAGCCCGAGGCGCCGTCAACCCGGGCCGCCTCCTGGGTCTCAGCCGGAATGGACGCCAGACCCCCAAGCATCACCAGCGTCATGTAGGGCGCCCAGTGCCAGACGTCCGCCACCACAATCGCCACCATGGACAGCCTCGCATCGGCCAGCCAGACCGTGTCTTTCATGGGCGGCACCAGCACGCCGATCACATGCGCCAGCACCCCATACTCGGCATTCAGAAAAAACCGGAAGGAGATCCCGATCAACGCCGGGCTCATGACAAATGGCAAGATCAATAAAGTACGGGCCAGCGAGTTGAGGCGCCCGGCGCGGTGTAGCAGCAGCGCCCCGCCCAGCGCGACCACCAGCGTCAGCAGCACATCGGCGGTGATGAAGATGCCAGTAACCCGCACAGCCTCCAGAAAATCCGGGTCATCGGTGATCAGGTTGATGTAGTTGGCCAAGCCGACAAAGTCGCCCGCCGTGCTACTGCGGGCCAGCTTCCACTGACGGAAACTCAGGATCAGCGAGTAGCCGAGCGGAAACAGCGCCATGGCGCCCACGAACAGCAGCGTGGGCGCCAACAGCACCCAGTGGGTCGGCCACGACTTCATGCCGCGGCCAACCCTGTTCCGCGCAGTCCCTCAGGCTGTGGCCAGAAGCAGGCGAAGGTCATCAGGCGCGCATGGCCCTGCGCACGCGCGCTGCCGCATCGTCGAGCGCCGGCTTGACCTGGCCCTTGCCCGAGGCCAACTCACTGATGGTTGCTTCCAGCACGTCGCTGACCTGCGGCCACTGTGGGAACAAGGGTGTGCCTTTGGCCCCTTTGAGGGCCTGGGCGCCAAACGCATGCATGCCGTTGAAGCGCGCGTTGACGTCGGCATCCAGCAGGTTTTTGGTCTGCATAGCGACCACCTCATTCATGGACTTGTCCAGCAACACACCCCGTTCAATTTCGGGCTGGGACAGCCAGGTCAGGAACTCCATGGCCGCCTCTTTTTTCTTGGAGTTGCGGTTGATCCCGTAAAACCAGGTGTTGGTATAGGTGGTGTTGGGCTTGCCTGGCATGCTGGGCAGCGGCGCGAAGGCCACTTGCTCAGGCTTGAGCGTGGAGACTTTGGGGTCGACCAGGCTGGCATAACGCCACCACCAGACGGGCACCATAGCCGACTTGCCCTGGGCCACTGAGTTGACCGCATCGGTTTCATTGAACGAGGCCGATGCCGCCGGTGCCGCCTTGTGCTTGAGCATGACATCGATGTAGGCCTGCGTTGCAGCAATGCCCGCCGGGCTGTTGAAGGCCGGCTGACCCTCGGCGTCGAGCAGATCGCCCCCGGAGCCCCACAGGTAGTTGAACCAGATCATCAGGTTCTGCCCCGCCGTCTTGCCGTAGTACATGGCCACGCCTGACAGGTCGGTTTTGCTCGAAATGACCTTGCCGGCCTCGACCATGTCGTCCCACGTGTTGGGTGCCTTGAGTCCGAGTTTTTCGAAAATATCGCGCCGGTAAAACATCAGTTGCACATGGCCGCGGATCGGGAAGCCCAGGATGTTCTTGCCGTTGCCATTGCCATCGCGGGCCGCGCGCAGGTGGGCGTAGGGGTAGCGCGACTCCATGTCGATCTTCTTCTCGGCCAGCATGGCGTTCAGCGGTTCAAACAGCTGGTACATCGAGGGGCCCCAGACGTCCATGGTGCTCAGCACGTCGTACTGCCCGCTCTGTCCCACCAATTCGGCGGTCAGTTTTTCTCGCGTGCTGGCAAAAGGCACATACTGGTATTTCACCTTGATGCCGGTGAGCGCCTCGAACTCGCCCAGTCGGTCCTCATGGGCCTTGAACTGGGGTGCCACTACCGTCAGCAGGTTGACCTCGGTGCCGGCGTAGGGCTTGCCGGGTTTGAGCGCGCCAGTGTTCTGCGCCAGAGCCCAGGGCGCCAGGGCGCCACCCATGCCGGCCGCCGTGGCCTGAAGTATGTCGCGACGTTTCATTGTTGTCTCCTAGAGGATTGAATTCGAATGCAGTCAGTTCACGCTAAACGAGCAAATTAAATCGGATAAATCATCTGACCGCAATAGAATTACGGGAATACCCTAGGATGAATTCGATTTCATGATAAGACGTAAATTGAATGCACCC
>RFWA01000449.1 GCA_009922295.1 Betaproteobacteria bacterium | reverse complement strand
GGCCAACGCCACGGCCTGCCGATGATCGGCGTGCTGTCGCTGGACGCCAAGATCAACGACCAGGCACCTGCCGCCTACCAGGGGCTGGACCGCTTTGTGGCCCGCAAACAGGTGGTGGCTGACCTGCAGGCGCAGGGCCTGGTGGTGGAGGTCAAGAAACACAAGCTGATGGTGCCGCGCTGCGCCCGCACCGGCCAGGTGATCGAGCCGATGCTCACAGACCAATGGTTTGTGGCGATGAACCAGGTCAGCCCGCAGGACCCAACCGGCAAGAGCATCGCGCAAAAAGCGATTGATGCCGTGCAATCGGGCCAGGTGCGCTTTGTGCCCGAGAATTGGGTCAACACTTACAACCAGTGGATGAACAACATCCAGGACTGGTGCATCAGCCGCCAGCTCTGGTGGGGCCACCAGATCCCGGCCTGGTACGCCGATGATGGTACGATTTTTGTAGCAAGAGATGAAGCCGGGGCGCGGGCTCAGGCCGAAAAAGCCGGCTACACCGGCGCACTGCGACGCGACCCCGATGTGCTGGACACTTGGTACTCGTCGGCCTTGGTGCCGTTCAGTACCATGGGGTGGACGGGTGGCCAAGCCGCCACAGAGACAGCTCCGGAGATTGGTGGGGGCGGACGCAGCGATTTGGCGAGCGCAGCGAGTATGAGCAAGGCCGTCCCCACCGAGCTCCGGGGCGAGGCCGAGCAAAACAAGACCGACTACGACCTGTACCTGCCCAGCAGCGTGCTGGTGACCGGCTACGACATCATCTTCTTCTGGGTCGCCCGGATGATCATGATGACCACCCACTTCACCGGCCAGGTGCCATTTCGCCACGTGTACATCCACGGCCTGGTGCGCGACGCCCAGGGCAAGAAGATGAGCAAGTCAGAGGGCAATGTGCTCGACCCAGTGGACCTGATTGACGGCATTGATTTGCCGGCGCTGCTGGCCAAGCGCTCAGAGGGCCTGCGCAAGCCCGAAACCGCGCCCCAGGTGCGCAAGAACACCGAAAAAGAATTCCCTGCCGGCATCCCGGCCTTTGGCGCCGATGCGCTGCGATTCACCTTTGCCTCCCTGGCCTCTTTGGGGCGCAGCATCAACTTTGATGCCAAGCGCTGCGAAGGCTACCGCAACTTCTGCAACAAGCTCTGGAACGCCAGCCGCTTTGTGCTGATGAACTGCGAGGGCCAGGACTGCGGCTTGAAAGAGCACACCAAAGCCGAATGTGCGGTGGGCGGGCCGGCGCATGGCTATCTGGTGTTCAGCCCGGCCGATCGCTGGATCAGTTCGGTGCTGCAACAGGTCGAGGCCGAGGTGGCCACCGGCTTCACGGACTACCGGCTGGACAACGTGGCGGGGGCCATTTACGGCTTCGTCTGGAACGAGTTTTGCGACTGGTACCTGGAGATCGCCAAGGTGCAGATCCAGACCGGCACCGACGCCCAAAAACGCGCCACCCGCCGCACCCTGATCCGCACGCTGGAAACCATCCTCCGGCTGGCGCACCCGCTGATTCCTTTCATCACTGAAGAGCTTTGGCAAAAGGTGGCACCAGTGGCCGGCCGGGGCGGCGAATCGGTGTCGATTGCCAGCTACCCGCTGAGCCAACCAGACCGCATAGACCTCAAAGCCATCGCCCATGTGGCCAAGCTCAAGCAGTTGGTGGATGCCTGCCGCAACCTGCGCGGCGAGATGAACGTGTCACCCGCCACCCGTTTACCGCTGTTTGTGCTGACCACGGGCGAAGACGAAGCCGCTTTCATGCAGCAATCCGCCCCCGTGCTCCAAGCCCTGGCCAAACTGGCCGAGGTGCGCCTGTTTGACGACGAGGCGGCCTGGGCCGGCGCAGCGCAAGCCGCGCCAGTCGCGGTGGTGGGTGACGCCCGCATCTGCCTGCACATGGAAATCGACCTTGCCGCCGAAAAATTGCGTCTGGGCAAGGAAGCCGACCGACTGGCCGGCGAGATCACCAAGGCGCAGGGAAAACTCGGCAACGAGGCTTTTGTCGCCAAGGCACCTCCTGCGGTGATCGAGCAGGAGCGCAAACGTGTGGCAGAGTTTGCCGCCACGCTGGCGAAGGTGAACGATCAGCTGGCGCGTCTGGGTTAACGCCAGCCAAAGGCTAATCCTTCAGGCCGGCCTGTGAGACAAATTTAGGGTTCAGGTAGGCTTCCAGCGCCTCGCTGCCGCCCTCGGAGCCGTAGCCAGAATCTTTGACACCACCAAACGGTGTCTCAGGCATGCCCAAGCCCAGGTGGTTGATGGTGATCATGCCGGTCTCGACGCTGGCCGCAATTTGCTGCGCCGTGCGCGCCGATCGGGTCCAAGCGTAGGCCGCCAGGCCAAAAGGCAGACGATTAGCTTCGCGCACCGCGTCGTCAAACGTGGCAAAGGGGTTGATCAGCGCCATCGGGCCAAACGGCTCCTCGCTCATGGCACGGGCGCTCGCTGGCAGTTCGGTGATG
>RFWA01000448.1 GCA_009922295.1 Betaproteobacteria bacterium | reverse complement strand
CTGCACTTTGCCGACATTGACCTGCTGCTGCGCGTGCTACATCAACTGCGCGACGCCGGCAACACCATTGTGGTGATTGAGCACAACCTGGACGTGATCAAGACCGCCGACTGGCTGATTGACATGGGGCCCGAGGGCGGCGCCGGCGGCGGCACACTGGTGGGCGCCGGCACGCCGGAGGAGATTGCCGACAACCCGGCCAGCCACACCGGGCGTTACCTGAAGCGGCTGCTTTTGGCCGCATCTGCTTAGCCGCGTCAGCTTAACCGTGTCAGCTTCGGCGCTGGCGTTAAGCCCGGGCCGCTTGCAGCAAGTCACGCGTCTTGAGGGCCTCGCGCCGCGCGGCTTGGGCAAAGTCCTCGCCCGCCGAGGCGTACAAAATAGCCCGCGACGAGTTGACGATGATGGGCGCCACGGTGCCCTGCCCATCGCCACGCCAGCCCGCCTTGACCGTGGCCACAGCATCGCCCCCCTGTGCACCCACGCCAGGGATCAAAAGAGGCAAGGTCGGCGCAATGGCACGCACCCGCTCAATCTCTGCCGGGTAGGTGGCACCCACCACCAGCCCGAGCTGGCCATTCAGGTTCCAGGTGTCATTGGCCAGCCTGGCCACGTGCTCGTACAGCAGCGGCTCACCCGGCACGCTGGACAAGCGCTGGGATTGCAGGTCGTCACCGCCGGGGTTGGAGGTCCGGCAAAGCAAGAAAGCACCCTTGCCGTGGTACTTGAGGTAGGGCTCGACCGAATCAAAACCCATGAAGGGCGACAGGGTGACCGCATCAGCGCCATAGCGCTCAAACGCCTCCACCGCGTACTGGGCCGCAGTGCTGCCAATATCGCCGCGCTTGGCGTCAAGGATCACCGGCACCCCAGGCGCCACCCGGCGCATGTGGGCCATCAAGCGCTCCAACTGGTCCTCGGCACGGTGCGCGGCAAAGTAAGCAATTTGCGGCTTGAACGCGATCACCAGGTCGGCCGTGGCCTCCACAATGGCAGCGCAAAAATCAAAAATCCGGCTGGCATCGCCGCGCAGTGCGCCCGGGAACCGGGCCGGCTCCGGGTCCAGCCCCACGCAAACCATGGAGCCGTTTTGGCGCTCGGCGGCGCGCAGCATGTCTAGAAATGTCATGCGCCAATTGTAGAAACTCAAATGCACCCCGCTTGCCGGACAATGACACCATGCAAACCCTGTCACGCAAACAATGGATCGGCCTGGTGCTCTTGACCCTGGTCTGGGGTGTCAACTGGCCGGTGATGAAACTGGGCGTCACCCACTACCCGCCACTGGCATTTCGCATGCTCTCCATGTGGCTGGGGCTGCCGGTGCTGGCGCTGGGTATGGTGATGATGCGGCTGCCGTTTCGGGTGCCACGGGCCCACTGGCGCGAGCTGTTCTGGCTGGCGCTGACCAATATGTTCGTTTGGCACGGGCTGATCATCGTGGCGGTGAAAGCGCTCAGCAGTGGGCGCGCCGCCATCCTGGGCTATAGCATGCCGATTTTTTCAGCGGTGCTGGGCGCCCTGGTGTTTGGCAGCCGGCTGGCACCGCGCGCCTGGGCCGGGGTGGCTGCAGCGGCGCTGGGGGTGGTGTTGCTGCTGTGGAACGAGTTCACCCACCTGGCGGGCAGCCCGGTCGGCGTGCTGCTGGCGCTGATCGCCGCCCTGACCTGGGCGCTGGGCACCAACCTGCTGCGCCGCACCACGCTGCCGGTGCCCACACTCACCATCTGTTTCTGGATGACCGCCATGACCAGCGTCCTGCTGACGGTGTTGTCACTGCTGTTCGAGCGCAGCCAGTGGGCGGCCCCGTCCGCAGCCGCCTGGGGCGCCATCGGCTTCAATGCCGTGCTGATTTTTGGTTTTGCCCACGCCGTCTGGTACACCATGGCGCGGGATCTGCCGCCGGTGGCCTCCACCTTGAGCGTGATGCTGATCCCGGTGCTGGGCGTCTTCAGTGGCGCCTTGTGGCTGGACGAGGTGCTGCACTGGCAGGACTGGGCCGCCGTGCTGCTGATGGTTACTGGTAGGTCTGCCCGCGCAACTTGCCCAGCGGCTGGGTGGCAAGCTCGGGCTGGCTGCCCTGTAAAAGAGCCTGAGCGGCAAAGCGGCCCATGGCCAAAATCACCTTGGGCTTGACCAGGGTAATTTCACGCTGCAAAAAGGGTTCACAGGCCAGCAGTTCCTGCGGTTGCGGAATGCGAACCACAGCCGGCCGGCACTTCACCACGTTGGTCAGGTAGGCCTGCTTGACTGACTCCGCCGCACCACCTGCGCTGCGGCCTAGCTTGAGCGCACGCAACATGTTGTCCAACAGCTGCCCGGCCTGCCCTGCAAAGGCGACACCCGAGCGCTCTTCGTCCTCATCGGGCGGCTCGCCCAGCACCAGCCAGTCGGCGGGCTGGGGCAGGCCCGGCCGCCCAAACACCGGCGCCCGGCGTCCGCTGCACAGTTGGCAGGCCTGGCAGCTGGTCACGGCCTGGAGCAGGGCCG
>RFWA01000447.1 GCA_009922295.1 Betaproteobacteria bacterium | reverse complement strand
TGGCTGCAAGCCAAAAACACACTGAGGCCTACTACCGACTTGGCACCGTGTTTGAAAATCACCATGGCGTGGAGCAGGATTATTTTGTAGCAGTGGATTGGTACAAGTTAGCTGCGGCTGCAGGTCATAATTTGTCGTATTGCAACTTAGGTCGTATTTATGCGAATGGCCTAGGTGTCAAGCGTGACTTCGACCAGGCGATGCGTTGGTACAGTCAACCGGCTGCAAAGGGCTATGCACTGGCGCAGCTCAACATGGGTGTGATCTACGAGCATGGTGATGGTGTGCCAGAGGATTATTTAGAGGCGCTGCGCTGGTACAAACTGGCTGCAGGCCAGGGATTTTCCAGCGCTCAGTTCAAGATGGGGTTTATGTACACCAGCGGTAAAGGCGTTCAGTGCAATTACCCAGAGGCTCTGCGTTGGTTCAAACTGGCGGCCGAACAAGGTGATGCCACGGCGCTGTGTCATATCGGTTTTATGTATGAACACGGTCAAGGCGTCGAGGAGGACGATGCGCGCGCTTTGATTTACTACAACAAAGCCGCTAGGCGCGGTGATGTTTATGCTATCAAGAATAAAGAGATCATCGAAGCCCGGATGTCCGCACTTCCACAATGACAGTGAATCGCTCCGGTTGGCTTTGTTGCCTGCTAGGGAGTGTTTGCGCGGGTTACTGCGGGTTCATGCGGCGTGCATAGGTCCCAGCAGATCAAAATCTGCCTCGCCCACCCGGTCGCGCAGGGTAGCCGCGTGGACGGCGCGCTCGGCGCGATGCTGTGGGTCAGGCGTAACCGAGTTCGCGGCTGCAGCCAGGGCTGTGAGCATGCTGCTTCGACTTTGATAGTTGTCAAAGACGAACAGGCGCATATGCGTCCAGGGGGCGTCTGGTGTACGGTCTACCAGTGTCATGAAACTTCGCAGGGCGCCCTGGCGGCGGGCTTCCTCATCGACGGGCTCAACGTATTGGTTCAGGTAGGCAGAGTAGGCATCCAATTGCCCATGTTTGGCGCGCCAGTAGATGGCGCGGGCGCAGGCCTGTGACGTCATGATTCAGTCGATCCTAGCGCCAGAAAAACGGATGGCTTCACCCCATTTTTTTATTTCCGTCTCTTCATAAGCTGTGAGCGCTGCTGAGCCGAGGTAACGAGGCACTGCTCCCGCGCTGGCAAAGCGCTGCGCTGCTTCAGGGCTTTCCAGCACCTTGGCAACTGCGTCTTGCAGCCGCTGCGTGATGGCCGGCGGTAGGCCCTTGGGGGCGTACAAGGCGATCCATCCCGGGGTGTCAAAGCCCTTGAGTTCTACCGCGGCACTGGATTCAGTCATGGTTGGCACACCCGGAAGTGCCTCGCTTCGTGACAGGCCGGCAATACCCAAGGCCTTGACTTTGCCGGTCCGGATGTGCGGACCGCTGGCGGCGATAGAGTCAAACATCAGGGGCACCTGCCCCGCAATCACATCCTGTAGTGCTGGCGCAGAGCCCCGGTAAGGGATGTGCGTGATGTTGACGCCAGTCCGGCTTTTCAAGAGCTCCATGGCCAGGTGGTTGGTCACGCCATTGCCGCCTGATGCGTAGTTGAGTTGGCCGGGGTGGACCTTGGCGTAATTAATTAGCTCAGCTACCGTGTTGTAGGGCGCTGAGGGGTGCGCCACCAGAACGATGCCGATGCTGGCAATATGGGCGATCGGAGTAAAGTCTTGCGGGCCATAGGGGCGTAGCCATCGGCAGCCGTTTGCAGCATGCCCTGGCTGGCGATCACGCCCCCTGCGCCAGCTTTGTTGTCGATCACAAAAGGCTGTCCCAGTTGAGTGGACAGGCCTTGGGCCAGTACCCGGGCAAATACATCGGTGCCGCCTCCGGCTGGAAATCCAACCAACAGCTTGACTGGCTTGGCCGGGTAGTCGGTCTGCCCCATAGCGTTTGGCACCAGGAAGCCAAACGCCAGCAACATAGCGGCCACTGCTTTTGCCATAAGGCGGCATCTCGTTGTTCGGGCGTGACACAGATTGGCTTTGCGCGCGTCGACGGTCTGACGATTAGGGTTCATAGATCAAATGGGTTAATGTTAGAAAACCAGTTCAATTATGCTGTCTGATCGACTTTTTACGTGCTGTCGCGTTCCACGATCTCAAAGCCAAGGTCGACCAAGGGTTCGCGCTGGACCTCACCTCGAATCAGTCCCGCCAAGAGGGTTGCCGCAGCCTCGCCAATCTTTACCCGAGGCGTTCGCACCGTCGTCAGTGTGCATGAATTTCTAGGGTAACTACCAACCGGGCAGGCGAGGCGAGACAGCTAAGATAGCCTTGTCCAAAGCGTCCGTTAAGAGCCTGATTATGCGCTCGTGATTCACAAATTATTAGGAGCAATGACGGTGTCAAAACCTGAAATATTGGCTGTGGCCAATGTTCACCCGCTTTACCTAAAGGCCCTCAAAGAGGTATTTCAGGTTCATGAACGCGCTCACGAGGGCGATCCCGCGGTGTTTGCGGA
>RFWA01000446.1 GCA_009922295.1 Betaproteobacteria bacterium | reverse complement strand
GGACTAGGGAGAGGTAGTTGGCGAGCGGCAGGCGCCGACTGCATGCCGCCGCTCGTGTCCCTCCGCCCTGCGGGCTCCTTCCTTGACCTCGCCGCGACACGCAGTCGGCCCCTGCCGCAGCGGAAATGATGGGCCCTCAGAGCGCCATGCAACCTATCGATCAGGGTGGTGGGGCGTTCGGCGCAGCGGCATCAAGAAGGAGCCCGCAGGGCGGAGGGACACGAGCGGCGGCATGCAGTCGGCGCCTGCCGCTCGCCAACTACCTCTCCCTAGTCCCACTGAATGCCAGCAATGGCAACAAGGGATACTTGTGGCTACCGTCAACCGCGAGCAAGCACCCATGACAAGCATCCAAAAACTCCAAGCTTTCAAGACCTTCGCCAGCCGCGCCTGGGCCCTGACCCAGCCCTACTTTGCCTCGCAAGACAAATGGAAGGCGCGCGGCCTGCTGGCGGCGATCGTGGCGCTGAACCTGGGGATGGTTTACTTGGCGGTGCTGTTCAACGACTGGAATAAGCTGTTCTATGACGCGCTGCAAGAAAAGAATGAGGCGGTGTTCTGGGCCCAGCTGGGGCGCTTCACCTGGCTGGCCTTTACGTTCATCATTTTGACGGTCTACAAGTTTTACCTGACGCAACTGCTGGAGGTGCGCTGGCGCGCCTGGATGACCAGCCACTACCTGCATCGCTGGCTCGACGGCCAAGTTTTTTACCGGCTCGAACTGATGCGCTTTCAACATCAGCCAGACGCGGGCCAGGCCAATCCGGACAACCCGGACCAGCGCATCCAGGAGGACATCAACCTGTTCACCTCCTACACCATATCGCTGAGCATGGGCCTGCTCAACGCAGTGGTGACGCTGGCCAGCTTTGTCGGCATTTTGTGGGCACTTTCGGGCGGCTTCGCCTTCAGTCTGGGCGGCAGCAGTTACAACATCCCAGGCTTCATGGTCTGGATGGCGGTGCTGTACTGCACGGTGGGCAGCCTGCTCACGCACTACATCGGGCGGCCGCAGATCCGGCTCAATTTTGAGCAGCAGCGGGTAGAGGCCGATTTCCGGCACCACATGGTTCGGGTGCGCGAGTACAGTGAATCGATCGCACTGGACCGGGGCGAGGCAGTGGAGCAAGCCCAACTGGACCTGCGCTTTTCTCGGGTGCTGGGCAACTACCTTCGGCTGATCAAGGCGCAAAAGAACCTGGTCTGGTTCACCAGTTTTTTTGGCCAGGCGGCGGTGGTATTTCCCTTTGTCGTGGCAGCGCCGCGCTTTTTCAGCGGCGCCATCCAGCTCGGCGAGCTGGTGCAAATTTCGAGCGCCTTCGGCCAAGTGCAAGGGGCCTTGAGCTGGTTTGTGGACAGCTACAGCAACCTGGCCAGCTGGCGCGCCACGACCGACCGGCTGACCAGTTTTGAGGCATCATTTACCGCGCTAAGCCACGCCCAGCGGCCCTTGCCTGCTATTGATTCAGAAGCATTGGACGTCACCGAACTTTCCCTGGCCCTGCCCGACGGTAGCCTGCTGCTGGCGGACACGGCGTTGCACGCCACCGCCGGCGCCCGGGTGCTGCTGCAAGGGCCGTCGGGCAGCGGCAAATCGACGCTGTTTCGCACCCTGGCCGGCATCTGGCCGTTTGCCACCGGCTCGCTGGCGCGGCCCTTGGATGCCATGTTCATTCCGCAGCGGCCTTATTTCCCGAACGGGCCGTTGCGCGACGCGCTGGCCTACCCGGCGCAGGCCAATCAGTACAACGATGTTCAGTTGCGCCAGGCCTTGCAAGACGCCGAGTTGCCGGCCCTGGCCGAGCGGCTGGACGAGGCCGGCGCCTGGAGCCAGCAGTTGTCTGGCGGCGAGCAACAGAGACTGGCCGTGGCGCGTGTGCTGCTGAAAAAACCGCGATGGGTGTTTGCCGACGAGGCCACCAGCGCGCTTGACGAGGCCACCGAGAAAAAAGTGTACGAACAGCTGCTATGCCTTGTCAAGGCTGGAGATGGCGCTCTATTTTCAATAGCACATCGGCCAGCGGTGGCAAGTTTCCACGGCACGCGCTGGGTGCTGCAGCCGCAAGCCGAGGGCTCTGCAGCCCGCTACCGGCTGGTCGAGAAAACCGACTGAGCTTGCGTTGCTGGCCCGCGAATTGAGCTCGAGTCTTGGCCGCTTGGGCTGTGCTGGCCTCAGATTTTTTCGTTCTTGTTGACCTTGCCAGGGGCCAGCGTCACGGCCTGAATGGCCGCCTGGCTGGGCTGGGCCGATGCGGCAGCTTGGTTCTGGCCGGTTTCCATGGGGTTGCGCACCTGCTGTTGTACCTGCACGGCACTGGCGCTGGCGGCCCAGAGCGCCGCAAAGTTGTCCATCAATAGTTTAGAGATCGGAACCGGCGGCGGGTCTTCCACCTTGTCAGGCGCAGGGCGTTGGATGGTCCAGTCTTTGGGCGTGTTCTCTTGGACGCCACGGCGGGTCGGGTCCGCCACGCTCGTATACACCCCTTCGCCGAC
>RFWA01000445.1 GCA_009922295.1 Betaproteobacteria bacterium | reverse complement strand
CGCCCTCGGCAATGTCCAGCGCCACCTCGCGCAGCGCCTCGTCGGTATTGCCCGGGTCCATCTGGTAGACCTTTTTGTTGCTTTTGCCCAGGTTACCGGCCGAGCCGACGGCGTCACGGAACGGACCGTAAAAGGCGCTGGCGTACTTGGCGCTGTAGGCCATGATTCGGGTGTGGATGAAGCGCTCAGCCTCCAGGGCCTGCCGGATGGCGCCGATGCGGCCGTCCATCATGTCGCTCGGCGCCACGATGTCCACGCCGGCGCGGGCCTGGGTCAGCGCCTGCTGCACCAGTACCGCCACCGTCTCGTCATTCATGATGTAGCCGCCCTCCGCCGGGTCGGGGTCTATCAAGCCGTCCTGGCCGTGGCTGGTGAAGGGGTCCAGCGCCACGTCGGTCATGATGCCAAGATCGGGGTAGGCGTCTTTCAGCGCCCGTACCACGCGCGGCACCAGGCCATCCGGGTTCAGCGCCTCACGCCCATCCGGTGTCTTGAGGGCCGGGTCGATCACCGGAAACAGCGCCATCACCGGAATGCCCAGTGCCACACAGTCGGCGGCCACCGGCAGCAGCAAGTCCAGGCTAAGACGCTCCACGCCAGGCATGGAGCGCACTGGCTCGCGCTGTTGTTGGCCGTCCACCACAAACACCGGGTAGATCAGGTCATGCGGCGTCAGCGCGTGCTCACGCACCAAGTTGCGGGTAAAACTGTCACGCCGCAAGCGGCGTGGGCGGCCAAGGGGGTAGGGGGCAGGGTTCATCATGGCAAAAGTGTAATCCGCCTTGCACCACGGCACTTTAGGAGTCACTTAATTGACATTAATCGATATTAATTGACATTAATGCTTGTGATCGGACCATAATTTTGGTAAATTCCGGTCCGGGCGGTTCGCCGCCTCCCGCTTTTCCTCCCTGAGCGGGGCCTTGATGTGTGACAGCAAATAGGCTTACAACCCCAGCCCACGTGCTGGGGTTTTTTTTGGCCTAAACTGCGTGCATGCTTTGGGTCAAATCACTCCATATCGTTTTTGTCGCGAGCTGGTTTGCCGGCCTTTTTTATCTGCCGCGCATTTTTGTCAATCTGGCCATGGTGGCGCCTGACTCCACTGCGGAGCGCGAGCGCCTGCTGCTGATGGCCCGCAAGTTGCTGCGGTTTACGACCATATTGGCGGTACCGGCACTGGTCTTGGGGCTGTGGCTCTGGCTCGGGTACGGCATTGGCCGCGGTCCCGGCAATGGCTGGCTGCACGCCAAACTGCTGGTGGTGTTGCTCACGGTGGGTTACCACCATGTCTGTGCCCGGCTGCTCAAGCAGTTGACACAGGGACCATCGCGCCATAGCCATATATGGTTCCGCTGGTTCAATGAGTTGCCGGTGCTGCTGCTGCTGGTGGCGGTGCTGCTGGTGGTGCTCAAGCCCTTTTGACCTACAAGCGCGCTGATGCACAAGACGTCAGCGTGGCCCCTGTCCCTGCTCTACGTCGGGCTGGTGGTTTACGCCAGCCTTTACCCCTTTACCGACTGGCGTTACCAGGGCATCATGCCCTGGGCTTTTCTGGCTAGCCCTTGGCCGCGCTACTGGTCTGGGGCTGATGTTGTCATCAATGTGCTGGGCTACGTGCCGCTGGGTTTTCTTCTGGCTTTGAGCCGTCGGCGCAGCGGCCGCCTGCGCTTTGCCGCCCTGATGGCCACCCTGGTGGCAGCAGCGCTGTCAGTGGTGATGGAGTCGCTGCAGAGCTATTTGCCAGCCCGCGTGCCCTCGCAAGTGGACTGGGCGCTCAACAGCCTGGGCGCCGGGCTTGGGGCGGTGGTGGCAGGCCTGATGGAGACCTTGGGCGTGATCGACCGCTGGAGCCGTTTCCGGGCGCGCTGGTTTGTGCCCCAAGCGCGCGGAGGCCTGGTGCTTTTGGCCCTGTGGCCGCTGGCTCTGCTGTTTCCGGCTGCGGTTCCCTTTGGCCTGGGGCAGGTGTTTGAGCGACTGGAAGCGGCGCTGGCCGAATGGCTGAGCGACACACCCTGGCTGGAGTGGCTGCCGGTGCGTGATGTCGAGTTGCAGCCCCTGGTGCCAGGGGTGGAGATGATCTGTGTTGCTCTGGGTCTGTTGATTCCCTGCATGCTGGGTTATTGCATCATTCGCCAGTTGCGCCACCGACTGCTTTTTACCGGGACCATGTTTGCCTTGGGGCTAGCCGCCACGGCACTGTCAGCGGCGCTGAGCTATGGGCCCGAGCACAGTTGGGCTTGGTTTGGCGCGCCGGTGCGTGCCGGCATGGTCGGGGCGCTGTTGCTGGCGGCGGCCCTGCTTTGGCTGCCACCACGAGCCAGTGCAGCGCTGCTGTTGCTGGCCTTGGGCGTGTACCTGAGCCTGCTTAACCAGACGCCAACGAGCCCCTATTTTGCGCAGACTCTGGCCGCCTGGGAGCAGGGGCGCTTTATCCGGTTCAATGGCATCGCCCAATGGCTGGGGTGGCTCTGGCCCTATGCCGCGCTCGCTTATGT
>RFWA01000444.1 GCA_009922295.1 Betaproteobacteria bacterium | reverse complement strand
TGAGCAAGGTGAGCGCGCTGGAGGACATCGATGCCATCATGAAGGCCTACAAACTGTACAGCGAGCAGATCGCGGTGTGCGGGGTAGAGCCTCTGCTGTCGATCACCCGCGCCTGGCGCCTCGTGAAGTTTATTGACAACAGCATGCTGGGCACCACCAAATGCAGCAAATGCGGCGGCCACTTTGTGACCGAAGCCTATGAAAATGCCCGCCATTACGAGTGCGGCCTGTGCACGCCACCGGCCCGCGCGGGCAAGGGCGCCGGCAACGGCGGCATCCTGCTGCATTGAGCAGGCGTTGCGGCGCAAGCCTGCAAATGGGGCTCCTTCGGGGGCCTTTTTTCATTAACGGGCTGGCTGCTGATCTCTAAAATAAAGTATCGCGCGTTATAGTGCCAATTTATCCCATCGACGTCTCGCCACCATGCTTCACCTCGGGTTCCCACGTTCATGATAGTTATTGTTGGTTACGTGGTGTCCATGGGCTGCATCTTTGGCGTGTATGTGTTCCACGGCGGCAACATCAAGGTCATTCTGGAAGCCCTGCCGTTTGAGCTGATCACCATTTTTGGCGGCGCACTGGGCGCCTTTGCGGTCAACAACCAGCCCAAGGTGCTCAAGGCCACCATCAAGCTGATCCCGCAGGCGCTCAAAGGGTCAAAGTACACCAAGGCGCGCTTTATGGAGTTGCTGGCGCTGCTCTATGACATTTTGCAAAAGGCGCGCAAAGAGGGTCTGATGGCGATCGAAAAAGACGTGGAAGAGCCCCACGAGTCGGCCATTTTCAACAAATACCCCAATGTGGGGCATGACCACCATGTGGTGGAGTTCATCACCGATTACCTGCGCATGATGGTCTCTGGCAACCTGAACTCGCATGAGATCGAGAGCCTTATGGACAGCGAGATCGACACCCACCACGCCGAGGCTCACGCCCCGGTGGCGGCTATTGCGCGGCTGGCGGGCGCCCTGCCCGCTTTTGGCATTGTGGCGGCGGTGTTGGGGGTGGTGAACACCATGGGCTCGGTGGGGCAACCCCCTTCTGTGCTGGGCGGCATGATCGCCTCGGCCCTTGTGGGCACCTTTCTAGGCATCTTGCTGGCCTACGGCGTGGTGGAGCCTCTGGGCGGCCTGCTGGAGCAAAAGTCTGAAGACAGCGCCAAGGAGCTGCAGTGCATCAAATCCACACTGCTGGCCAGCATGCAAGGGTACAACCCGTCCACCGCCATCGAATTCGGCCGCAAGGTGCTGTTTTCGACCGAACGCCCCACGTTTCTTGAGCTTGAAAACCATGTTCGCAAGAAATAGGTCAGGGGCGAGCTGATATGGCGACCGATCCAGCCAAGCTACAGCCGATCATCGTCAAGAAGATCAAAAAAGGCGGCCACGGGGTGCACGGCGGTGCCTGGAAGATTGCCTACGCTGACTTCGTGACCGCCATGATGGCGTTTTTCCTGCTGATGTGGCTGCTGGGCTCCACCTCAGAGGGCGACAAAAAAGGCCTGTCCGATTACTTTGCCTCGCCACTCAAGGTGGCCATGATGGGCGGTGCCGGTGCCGGCCAGAGCAACAGCGTGATCACCGGTGGCGGCAAGGACCTGACGCAGCAGGTTGGTCAGACCTCGCGCGCCGACAGCAACAACCCGATCGAGAAAAAAGCGGCTATCGAGGCCATCAAGGCAGAGATTGCCAAGCAGGACGCCAAAAAACTGGACTCTTTGAGCGAAAAGATCAGTGCATTGATTGCCAGCAACCCGAAATTATCCGAGTTCAGTTCACAGATCCGAATCGACAGCACGCCCGATGGGCTGCAAATCCAGATTGTTGACGACCAGAAGCGCCCCATGTTTGACAGCGGCAGCGCGGTCGTCAAGCCCTATATGCGCGATATCCTGCGCGAAATCGGTGGCGCCCTGAACGGGGTGGACAACAAAATCGGGCTCGATGGGCACACCGACCGTACGCCCTTTGGCGGTGGCGATCGCGGTTACAGCAACTGGGAACTGTCGGCGGACCGGGCCAACGCCTCTCGGCGCGAACTGAGCCTGGCGGGTCTGCCCGAAGAGCGCATGGGGCGCATCATGGGGCTGGCCTCAAGCAATTTGCTCGAGGAAGACAACCCGTTCAGCCCGATCAACCGCCGCATCAGCATTCTGGTCATGTCGCGCGAGGCAGAGGCCCGTCTGTCTGGCGCAGGACGCACGCCCCTGACGCCTAAGGCCACACCGGCAGCAGCAGCGCGGGTGAAGCCATGATTCAATTGACAATCCACCACTTTTGGGCCGGAGACATGACACCCGGGCCCCTTCACCGCTTCACTGAAAGGGTCCTTCATGGCCTCTGATCTTCGTTTTTTGGTGGTGGACGATTTCTCCACCATGCGCCGCATTGTCCGTAACCTGCTCAAGGAGATCGGCTTCACCAATTCGGAAGAAGCCGAGGATGGGGGGGTGGCATTGCAGAAGCTGCAAAACAGCAATTTCGACTTTGTCATCAGCGACATCAACATGCCCAACATGAA
>RFWA01000443.1 GCA_009922295.1 Betaproteobacteria bacterium | reverse complement strand
GCGGCGTTGGTGGAAGATATCATCGAATTCGCCACGGTAGTCCTGGTTAAAAAAAACGTTGTGCCGCACCAGGGCAAACCCGCTGGCCTTGGCGTGCATGGACATCGTCAATGCGGACAGCGATCGCTCTTGCCGGCGTGGGCTGGGTGCAGCTGCGCGGACCGATTCGCCCAGCAAACCCTGACTCAAAGCGGCTACATCGCCATTGAAAACCACATGGTCGGCTTCCAGGACTTCGCCTGAGGCCAGACGCACGCCAGAGACGCGCCCGCCGCTCAGAAGGATCTGGCTACAGGCGCTACCATAGCGCGGGGTCACGCCATGTTTCTCGCCTAGTGTGGCGAGTGCGCGTGCGACCTGAAACATGCCGCCACGGACCGACCAGACGCCGTCAAGCTCAACCTGTGCCACCAGCATCAGGGTTGCCGGCGCTGACCAAGGTGAGGAGCCGCAATAGGTGGCATACCGGCCAAACAGCTGTTGCAAGCGCGGATCATGAAAATGCCGTCCAAGGCTGCGCCATAAAGTGGCAAAAGGTCCCAGGCCACTGAGGGTGGCCATGCCACCCAAGCCCAAGTCATTGACCATGCTGAGCAGGTTTGGCCGTTCGCTGCGGATATAGGGCTTCTCCAGCGCGTCGTAGAGCGCCCGGGTTTGCTGGCAAAAACCCAAAAAGCGGCGGGCTTCTGCAGGGCTGCTGAACTGCGCGATGGCATCGGCCGACCGTGCCGTGTCCGACAACAGATCAAGCCCTTGCCTCTGGCCCGCCCAGGCGTGGCGTGCCAAAACACCGATGGGCTCGAGCGTCAGGATGTCCTCGAGAGCAGTGCCGAGCTCAGCCAGCATTTGCTCCAGCACCCAACGCATGGTGAACACGGTGGGTCCAGAATCCACGCCCACGCCGTCGACCTGCACCTGCCGAATCTTGCCCCCTGGTGTGTCGGCAGCTTCGACCAGAGTGACCGCCAGGCCGCGATGGGCCAACAGCAGGGCGCTGCACAAGCCGCCAATGCCCGCGCCCACCACGATCACGCGGCCTGAGCGGACACCCTCAGCCATAGTGACGGTCTTGCCAATGGCCCTGTACGCGCAGCGGCACAAAACGGGCGAACATGGATTCTGAAAAGTACTGATGCTGCGCAGCCGACTTGATCGCCTCCAAATGCGGTCCAGTGCGTGCGTAAGCATCCATCGCTGAGAGACTGTCCCAAATGGTAAATGTGGCTTGGCGCAGAAATGGTGCCTCTCCCAGCCCCACGGCGAGTTGAATCCCCGGGGTGCTGTCTAAAGCGCTTTGAGCGGGCGGGGCATGCTGCCAAAAGGCGGCCGCCTTGCGCACATGAATCGATGCCCGTGTAAGGGCAGCAATAGGGCTGCTTTGTGATGGCTTCGCCAAAGTGACGTCGAGCGCCGTACCATCCCAGCTGCCGCGGCAGGACCAACAGGCCAGCTCGACGATGCATAGTTCGCGCGCACGCTGTCGGTAGGCCTGGACGATTTCGGATTTTTCAATGAAGTTATGCGCCGCCCGGGCGGTGTGGAATACCAGGAACAAGCCTTGGCGAGAGCTGCTTGGGCGCAGACCAAAACCGCCATCTTCGCCACTGCCCCCGCGATGCCGATGCAATGTCCGCCAATACCAACACGATGGTTTGGCCGCTGTCAGTTGACTGTTGCGCTGCATCCATGTGGCATCTTAAATAAAAAAGGCCTCCACCGCAGCGAGTGGAGGCCTATAGGCGAACCGGTTTTAGGGTTTTGCCAAAGCCTGCAGCTCTGGGAAATTCTTGGCCATGGGCGCGCCATACAGTGGCTTGTAAGCCCCTTGGTGGCAGGTGGTGCAATTCACCTTGGCGACGTCACCCTTTGGTCCAAGCCGCTCCGGTGGGAAGGTCTTGGTCAGCGGTGTCATGTAATCATTATTCAGATCTCGCGCCATGCGAATCCCATACCATGACGTAACCCGCTGGGGCCGCGACTCCTCCCAAGACTGAAAGTTACGGGTATTGTGGCAATAGGTGCAGTTCACGCCCAGCGACTCTGACATGTGCACCATGAGAGAGTAAGTGTGCTCGGTTTGCTTGATCGAGGCCCGGTTGGCACTTTTCCCGATGCCGGCCATGGCCTCGGTGCCATTGACCCGGATCGGCGCAGCGTCCTTCAGGTAGGGGGTGAACGGGTCAAAGGGTAGTGAACTCAGGCCTGCTTCCTTGGTGGCGATGTTCTGCCCAGCCAGATCACCCAACGCACCACCGGCATACTTGCGGTCTTTAGGCGCAAACCAGACGTTGGTGGGGATATTGTTACCCCGGTGGCAGGTGTAGCAAGTGACACCCGTCTCGGCCACGTGAGTCTTCCAGTCCTGGTTGACCCGCTGTGTCATCTGGATCATGCGCCGCGCAACCACCTTGGTGTACTTGCCGTCATCTGCGAAATCCTGCACGTTATGGCAGTAGGCACAGCCCGCGTCCGGCGAAACCCATTGGGTGATGGCAGCCATGTGTCGGTTGAACTGCGAGA
>RFWA01000442.1 GCA_009922295.1 Betaproteobacteria bacterium | reverse complement strand
GCCCGAGATCAACCTCACGCCCCAGCTGGAGGCGCGTTTTCGGGCCCGGTTTGCCCCCCGCTACGGCGAGCAGGCCTTGGTGGCCATGCACAGCGGCATGACGCCCGCCCAGCGCCTCCAAAGCTGGCTGGCAGCCCACAGTGGCCAGGCGCGCATTGTGCTGGGCACCCGCATGGCAATTTTTGCCTCGATGCCGACGCTGCAGCTGATCGTGGTGGACGAAGAGCACGACCCGAGCTACAAGAGCCAGGACGGCGCCCGTTACTCGGCGCGTGACCTGGCGGTGTACCGTGCTCACCTGGAAGGCGCACGCGTGATGCTGGGCTCCGCCACACCGTCGCTGGAGAGCTGGCACCACAGCCGGGCAGCCGACCAGGGCGGGCGCTACGCCCGACTGGTTATGGCCAGTCGTATTGGCCACGGCCAGCCGCCTGACACGCAGCAGGCGTCACCGAACAGTCCGCCCCACGGCCTTCCTCTGGTGCGCCGGGTGGACATGACCCACCAGCCCAAACACTGTGTGGTGGCACCGCCACTGGTACAGGCCATCGCTGAGCGGGTGGCGCGCGGCGAACAAAGCATGGTGTTCCTGAATCGGCGTGGCTACGCGCCGGTGTTGCATTGCGCCGACTGCGATTGGAAAAGCGAATGCCAGCACTGCAGCGCCTACCGGGTGTTCCACAAGATTGACCGCACGCTGCGCTGCCACCACTGTGGCTTTACGGAGCGGGTACCGCGCGCCTGTCCGGCCTGCGGCAACCCCGATATTGCCCCTCTGGGCCGGGGTACCGAACGGCTGGAAGAGCACCTCAGCGAGCTGCTGGCCCACGTGCGGCGACCGGGCACGGTGTCTGAACTGCATCCACAGGGCGAAGCCGTGCGGATTGCCCGCATCGACGCCGACACCACCCGGCTTAAAGGCACATTGGCGTCGCAACTGGCCCAAGTGCACGACGGTACGGTGGATGTCCTGGTGGGTACCCAGATGATCGCCAAGGGCCATGATTTCCGTCGCATCACCCTGGTGGCGGCCGTCAACCCGGACGGTGCGCTGTTTTCGAGCGACTTCCGGGCACCCGAACGTCTGTTTGGCTTGCTGATGCAGGCCGCTGGCCGGAAACACCCGCTGTTCGAAGCCCTCAAGCAACACGACTACCCGGCTTTCGCTGAACAGCAATTGCGTGAGCGAGCGCAGGCGGCGATGCCACCCTTCAGCTTTCAGGCGCTGGTGCGGGCCGAGGCGCGCACCCAAGAGGTGGCCCTGGGCTTTCTGAGCGCCGCAAGCGCGGCCGCCAGCGCCTTGCCGCAAGCCGAGCAATGGCTGGCTCGGGTCACCCTGTACCCGCCAGTACCCATGAGCATTCAGCGGGTCGCCGATGTGGAACGGGCGCAAATGCTGGTGGAGAGCTCATCGCGCGCCAACCTGCAATCATTTCTGGCCCTCTGGCACACCGCCCTGCACGCCACGCGCGTCCAAGCGGCTGGCCGCGGTTTGATCCGCTGGGCTGTCGATGTGGATCCGCTCAGCATCTGAGGCCGGACAACGACACTCAGCCCAGCAGACTTACCGCCAGCGAAAAGGTGACAAAGGCGGCGGCGGTCGTGACCAAAATGATGCGGGCGATGCGGCCGTTATCGGCGCCAAAACGCTCTGCCAATAGCGAGACGTTGCTGGCGCTTGGCAGCGCGGCCACCAGCACCATCACCACAAAGGCTGGCCGCTCCAAGGGTACGCCAAGCCGGATAGCAGCCGCCCCCACCAGCAGCACCAGAACCGGGTGCAGAAACAACTTGAGCGCCGACACCGGCAGATAGTCCCGGTAGCGGGGAGGCGCCTGATGGCCGCGTGCCGCCAGCAGGCGCGAGCGTGCCAGCACCGCGCCAATGGTGAAGAGCGCTACGGGCGAGGCGGCATCGGCCAACAGGCCCAGCGTCTGGGCCAGTGGGCCGGGCAAACGCAGCTGTAGCGCCGAGGCCAGGGCCCCAAGCAGAATGGCCCAAGGCATGGGGTTGGTGGCAACGCCCCGCAGCGCCTTGGTCACTGCCTTGCGCGCGCCATGCGCCTCAGCGCCATCCAGCCGCGACAGTGCAATGCACAGCGACGTGGTGATGACCATGTCGACCACAATGGTATTCAAGCTGAGCGCGATGGTGAAGCCGACCATGACCAGGGCACACAGCAAATAGGTCGCAAACACCCCGCCATCGAGCAGCTGCGCCAGCGGCGTGCTAGCACCAAAGCGGAACAACATACAGGGCAGCGCAAAAAACAGCACAAAGCTGTTCAGACCAGGAATCGCCTCCAGCGGCAGCAGCCCGCGCTGGGCGGCGACATAGCCGCACAGGACCAGGGCAAAAAAGGGAAAGGTGATCAGTAGAACGGATAGCACGGGCGCTATTGTCGGTGCTGTCCCACATAAAAGCGCCTCATCGGGCCAAGCTGGACCTTGATTAATTCTGCGCTGGAGAGTCAAGGCTTGCCTGATAAGCTTGACGGATGTCAGTGCCCAGACCTCCTCGA
>RFWA01000441.1 GCA_009922295.1 Betaproteobacteria bacterium | reverse complement strand
GGGATGTCTATCCGGTTCAGGTCGCGGCGGTGGGTTACAAGTCGCTCTATGACCCGGAGAACATCAAGCCCCGTTCGTAAGGGGGTCATGGCAGCGCGGCCCCCCTGGCGCAGCTGCCGGCGACACCCGCGGCTCGTTCAGCCCTCAGCCCTCAGCCATCAACCAGCCGCAGCAAGCGGGCCAGCGCGGCGTCCCGGATGCCCAGCCTGTGCAGGTGTTCGTGGGTCTGGCGCGCGTAGTCCAGTGTGCTGCCAAAGCGGCCGCTGGCTTGGGCAAAAATCTGCTGGTAGCGTGCCGCAGGTAGCTCACCCGTGTAGTTGGGGCTGTGGCGCGGCAGGGTAAAAGCCAGCGCCCGCACCACCCCGCCGCTGGTCTGGCAGCTCAGCCACTTCGGGTCGTAAACACCGGTGACCATTTCCCGCGGCCACAGCTGGCTTAGCGCCTGCTCGCCCTGCGCCTGGGGGATGCGGAACGCCATGCCCTGGCAGCTGCCGCCACTCAGCAGCGCAAACACCAGTCCTGGGCACTCGGGTGTGCCGCGGTTGACCCGGCTCCACATCTTGAGCGCCCGGTGGTAACCATGCAGTCTCGCCAGCCGCTGCTCAACCGCCTCAAATTCGGGCCGCCAGATCAGCGAGGCGTAGCCAAACACCCACAGGTCCTGTTCGCCGCCCCAGTCACGCAGCGCCTGCGCCAGCATAGGCGCTGGATCGCGCAGGACCGGTGGCAGGGCACTCATGCGGGGTCAGCCCGGTGCGCAGTCGTTCAGGCCGGCCGTACCAGCAAGGCCGCCCGCTGTTGGTGGCGCACCAGCCAGAGCAGGCCGGCGCCGGTGAAGGCCAGCGGCAGCAAGGAGCCCAAGTTGAGCAGCGCCCAACCCTGGGTGGTCACCAGCAGGCCCGAGCCAAAGGAGCTCATGGCCATGACGGCAAAAACAAAGAAATTCAGTGCGCCCTGAGCACGGTCTTTTTCTTCGGGGGCATAGGTTTGCATTGACAGCGTGGTGCTGCCTGTGAACAGGAAGTTCCAGCCCACGCCCAGCAGGAACAGCGCCGCGACGAACTGGTGCAGATCCACCCCGGTCAGGGCTACGGCGATGCACAGGGCCATCAGCAGCACGCCAATCCCCATGATGGGCAGCGTGCCAAAGCGCTTGATCAGGTGGCCGGTGAAAAACCCGGGGGCAAACATGCCGATCACATGCCATTCCAGCACCAGCGCGGTGTCGCCAAAGGGCAGCCCGCACTGCTGCATGGCCAGCGGGGTGGCGGCCATCAGGAGGTTCATCACGCCATAGCCGAGCGCGCCAGCTCCCGCGGCCACCACAAACACCGGCTGGCGCATGATGACGCGCAGGGGCCGCCCGCCTGCGCCAGCCTTTTTGACAGGTGCCGGTGGAAAGTCGATCAACGCCATGAGCAGCATCGACAGCAGCGCCACGCCAGTCAAGGCCAGGTAGGCACCGGCAAAAGGGACCCCCAGCAGGGAGCGGGTGTGGTTGGCCAGGTTGGGACCCACGACCGCACCCAATAAGCCACCGGCCATCACCAGCGACACGGCTTTTTCGCGCCAGGCTGGCGGTGCCAGCTCGGCTGCGGCAAACCGGTACAGGTTGCCATTGGCGCTGTAGTAGCCGGCCACCACGGTGGCGGCGCAGAGCAGCCAAAAGTTTTTGTCAAACACCGCCCAGGCGCACAGCAGGCTAGACGCCAGCGCCACCAGCAAGCCGAGCTGGAACGAGCGCTTGCGCCCGAAGCGGCTCTGGGTGGCCGCCACCAAATTGGTCGACAAGGCACCCCCCACCACATAGCCCATCACCGGCAGGGTGGCCATCCAGCCCAGCGGGGCCAGGCTCAGGCCAACCAGGCCATTGATGGCGATAAAGACCACGTTGTTGGTCAGGAACAGGCCTTGGCACAGGGCCAGCAGCCACAGCGGCCGGCTCATGAAGCCGCCACCGCTTGCAACCCGGCCGGGGTGGGTGATGTGATGAACTCGACGGGCAGATGAAACTGGGACATGGCGGGAATTCCGGTTGAGGTTGATAAGAAGGGAGGGGCTGAGGTGCAGGCTGCTGAGCGCTCAGAGCAGCAGCGCGGCCAGCGCTGCCAGCGCGGCGGTTTCGGCGCGCAGGGTGCGCTGGCCTAGGCTGACAGCGATAAAGCCACTCGCCAGTGCGGCCTCTTCTTCGGCCGGGCTCAGGCCACCCTCGGGGCCGGACAGCAGGGTGATGGGCACATCCGGCGCCAATGGCGCCATCGCCTCACGCAGTCCCGGGCTGGGTGGCCGCAGCGACAGCAGCAGTCGGGCGCCGCCGCCCGTCACCGGCAACTTGGCCAGCCAGGCGGCCAGCGTGCTGACTGGCTGCACGGGCGGTACCCGATTACCGCCACACTGCTCGCTGGCGGCCACGGCCACACTGTGCCAGTGCACCACTTTTTTCTCGGCGCGCTCGCCGCTCAGCCGCAGCACGCTGCGTTCGGTCATCAGTGGCTGCAGGCCGCTGACGCCCAGCTCAGTGGCTTTTTCCACCAGCCAGTCCATGCGCTC
>RFWA01000045.1 GCA_009922295.1 Betaproteobacteria bacterium | reverse complement strand
GTGCCGACCTGCAGCAGCAGCAAGGCAAGAATAGCGAACACGGAAAGTGCGCCCAGCGGGCTGTGACCCAAGGCCTGCCCGCCATTCTCTTGACCGCGGATATGGCGCAGCAAGCTAGCGGGTGAGTAAAGAAATGTTGAAAAGCGAGACCAATGACCGCCGACAAATCCCCATAGCAGGCGGAACAACAACAGGGTCAGGACGCCATAGCCAAAACGGAAGTGCCAGTCCATGGCATTCCCGCCGATTTGAGCTGTCGTGACAAGACCAACGATGCAGACCACGAGGGCCCAGTGAAAAAGTCGGGTCGGCAGGTCCCAGACCCTGACCAGGTGAGATTTCATGGGGTTAACGCTCCATCAACAAGTTTGGGTCGCTGCATGGCTGGGGTGCAGCCATCCGCGAACCAGTAAGGCGGCCTAGTATTTTCCCTAGTTTGAGGCGTGGCGCCGAACTTTTGGGTAACCGTTGGATCACAGTAGCGGCATTGTTGATGCCACAGCCGGCCACTCCAACCATTCATATAGAAAAACTCATGAGAAATATTGCCTCGTTCATTCTCGCTGCGGCCGCCATCACGCTGGCGGCGCCCGCCTCGGCTCAATTTGCCAAGCCTGACGATGCCATCAAGTACCGCAAATCGGCCCTGACCGTGATGGCGACCCATTTTGGCCGCGTGGCGGCTATGGCCAGCGGTCGCGCGCCCTTTGATGCTAAAGCCGCCGCTGACAACGCGGCCATCGCCGACGCGATGGCCAAACTGCCCTGGGCCGCCTTCGTCGAGGGCAGCGACAAAGGGGACACCAAAGCCAAGGCGGACATCTGGAGCGACGGTGCCAAGTTCAAAGACGCCAACCAAAAAATGCAAGGTGAGATGAGCAAGCTCGCTGTGGCGGCCAAAACGGGCAGCTTGGACAGCATCAAGGCGGCGGTTGGCGCAACGGCAGGTGCCTGCAAGGCCTGTCACGATGTGTTCCGCAAGGATTGACGTCGACGGCCCATCGGAGGTTTGCTATAAAATAAATAGCTAACTTTCCAGATTTGGCGGGGCCTAGAATTCGATTTCATCAATATTAAGTGGTCGGCTGGGCTGCTGCATTGGGGCTCAGGTGTTGGCCAGCAGGGTCTCCAGCAGCTTGTGCAGCTCGGTGAAATCCGGGGCGCCGACGTAACGCTTGACGATTTGGCCTTGCTTGTCGACCAAGTAACTGGTGGGAGTGAGCTGAACGTCACCCCATTGATGAGCTACCAGCCCGGTGTTGTCAATGGCAACCTGAAACGGCAACTGTCGAGACTGAGTGAAGTTGACAACAGAACTGGGCGGGTCGTAGCGCATGGCGACTGCGATGGTGTCAAAACCCTTGACATGGTACTTGTCATAGGTGGCAACGATCTGCGGCATCTCGGCCACGCAACTGGTGCAGCTGGTTGCCCAAAAATTAACCAGGGTCACGCGTCCCTTGAAGTCGGCGCTGGTGCGGGTAGAGCCATCGAGCAGCACAAAGGCTGAATTGGGCGCTGTTCTCACGTCTGAACCCAGGTTCAGGACCAGCCCAATGGCGGCGACGGCGGCTAAGGCGAAGGCGGCAAGCAGGTAAAGTGGTTTCATGAACTGGATCGAGCGGTCGCAGCGCTGGAGTTTAAGCCCATTGGGCGCAGCGCAGATAATGCCACCATGACTCATCTTTCCATTGCCGCGCTGATGCTGATGGCCCTCGCGCTTGCTGGCTGCAGCCCCAAGTTCAACTGGCGTGAAGTTCGGCTGGAACAAAGTGGTGTTGCACTGTTGTTTCCGTGCAAGCCCGATACCCACGTGCGTCAAGTTGAGTTAGGTGGCCAGGTGCTGAGTATGACTCTATCGGGCTGCAGCGCCGGCGAGGCCAGCTTTGCATTGACCTACGCCAGGCTGGGCGAGGGGAGCCCGACGGGTCCGGTATTGCAGCGTTGGCGCGAGCTGACTTTGGGCAACCTTGGCGCTCAAGGCGTCAACGAGATGGCCTACCCTTTGCAAGGCGTGCGCAGCGATGCTCAGTCGGTACGGCTTGGGGCCGCAGGCCGTCGCCCCGATGGCACCAGTTTGGTGGCCCAGGCCTTCTGGTTCACCCATGACCGATGGGTTTACCAGGCCAGTGTTCTGGCTGAGCGGCCCCGCGAAGCGGAGGCCGATACCTTCATGACGAGTATCCGGCTGCCATGATGAACAGCCAGCCGATGACGCTCAACACCGCGATCAAGGTGTTCTTGGCCTTTGCCCTTGCGTATTTTTTGTCGGCACTGATTCGCGCCATCACCGCCACACTGTCGCCCACCCTGACGCAGGAGTTCGCGCTGACGGCTGGTGATCTTGGTCTGCTTGCAGGCGGCTATTTTCTTGGGTTTGCGGCCACACAACTCCCCTTGGGTGCTTGGCTAGACCGATATGGCCCGAAAAAAGTCATTCTTTGGTTTCTGGCGGTGGCTGTGCTGGGATGCGTGGCGTTTTCAATGGCCACCAGTTTTGTCGGCCTGCTGGCGGCCCGTATTCTTTGCGGTATTGGGGTCAGTGCCTGCTTGATGGCACCGCTGACCGGCTACCGGCGCTGGTTTGACTCCGGGACTCTGCTGCGAACCAACTCCTGGATGCTGATGACCGGCTCAATGGGCATGGTCGCGTCCACCTTGCCAGTGCAGTGGCTGATGCCACTGATCGGTTGGCGCCCCATGTTCTGGGGTCTGGCAGCGTTGGTGCTGCTGTCCATGTTGCTGATTGCCGCGCAAGTGCCGGCTTGGGCCATCGTGACCCCGACCAGTGCGACGTCGTCACCAGATGCGCCGAAGCCTAGCTATGCCGAAGTCTGGCGAAACCCCTACTTCCGCCAACTGCTGCCACTGGCCTTCTTCAGCTATGGTGGCCTGGTGGCCATGCAGACCTTGTGGGCAGCCCCATGGATGACCAAGGTCGCCGGGTACAGCGCCTTGGAAGCGGCCGCTGGCTTGTTCTGGATCAACGTGGCGATGCTGCTGACATTTTGGACCTGGGGACTGATCAACCCTTGGCTAGCCCGTCGGGGCTGGCATACCGATCGTCTGGTGACCGTGGTCTTGCCCTTTAGTTTCGTGATCCTTGCTCTAATTATCATAGCTGCTAAACCAATGCTGGCGTGGTCTGGACTGCTTTGGGCCCTCTACTGTGTATGCTGCACCGTGGTCTCCTTGACCCAGCCAGCCGTTGGAATGGCCTTTGCGCCAGCCATGGCCGGTCGTGCGCTCTCAGCCTACAACCTGGTCATTTTCTCTGGCGTTTTTGCGGTGCAGTGGGGTGTCGGTTTGGGTATTGACGCTTTGCGGAGGGCCGGGCTGCCAGAGCTGCATGCCTTTCAGTTGACGATGGGTCTGTTTCTGGTTTGTTGCATCGCGTCTTACCTCTATTTTTTGTTGACCAGACGCCATAATTGATCTCGCTGATACCATGAATAACGGCATTCTCATCATTGCTCACGCCCCGCTGGCCAGCGCCTTGCGGCACTGCGTGCTGCATGTGTTTGCGGATGCCGAACCCGCACTGGCGGCCTTTGACGTCCAGCCCAACGTGCCGCCGGAGGAGACTCTGGCTGGAGCTGCGCTGGCGCTGGACCTGCTAGACACGGCGTATACCCTGGTCTTGACCGACATGTTTGGAGCTACGCCTTGCAACGTAGCCCACAAGTTGATCGACGGCGTACACGCGAAGTTGGTGGCGGGCGTCAACCTGCCGATGTTGCTTCGGTGTGTCACATACCGCCACGAAGCCTTGGATGCCCTGGTGGCGCGGGCTTTGGCCGGCGGTACCCAGGGCGTCATGCAGGTGGCAGTGACAGCACCGCAAAACCAAATGAGGAAGACCCATGATCAAAACCAGCACGACCATCAGCAATAAGCTCGGGCTGCATGCCCGCGCTTCAGCCAAGCTCACCAAGCTGGCCGGCAGTTTCCCCTGCGAAGTGTGGCTCTCGCGGGGCGAGCGGCGTGTCAACGCCAAAAGCATCATGGGCGTGATGATGCTGGCCGCCGGTCTGGGCAGCACCGTCGAGTTAGAGACTGCGGGTGAGCGAGAGCAGGACGCGCATGATGCCCTTTTGGCCTTGATCGCCGACAAGTTCGGAGAAGGTGAGTGACTTTCTCAATCCACGGCCTGGCGGTCGCCCGTGGCATTGCCATCGGACGGGCGGTGCTGGTGGCATCGAGTCGGGTCGATGTCGCGCACTATTTCATTGCGCCGACGCAGGTTGAGGCAGAGATTGATCGGGTGCGGCGTGGACGCAATGCGGTGGTCGACGAGATCCATCGCTTGCAGGCCAGCATCGCCCATATGGGCCCCAAGGAGGCGCCGCAAGAGCTGACCGCCTTGCTGGACGTGCATCTGATGCTGCTGGACGACGACGAGCTCATCGGCGGTGTCAAGCGTTGGATCACCGACCGACTCTACAACGCCGAATGGGCCCTGACCACCCAGCTGGAGGTGATCGCCCGGCAGTTTGACGAAATGGAAGACGAGTACCTGCGCGAGCGCAAGGGCGACCTGGAGCAGATCACCGAGAAAGTCTTGCGGGCCATGAAAGGGATGGGTTCGACCGTGGTGCCGCCGCCGTTGCGCGCCTCGCGCAAAACCGCTCAGCATGACCTGCTGCTTGATGACACGGTGGATGTTCCGCTGATTCTGGTCGCGCATGACTTGTCGCCTGCCGACATGCTGCAATTCAAGCAGAGCGTGTTTGCAGGTTTTATTACCGATGTTGGCGGCAAGACCTCGCACACAGCGATCGTGGCCCGAAGCTTGGACATTCCGGCGGTGGTTGGCGCGCGTCTGTCAAGCCAGTTGGTGCGCCAGGACGATTGGGTCATTATTGACGGCGATGCTGGCGTGGTGGTGGTTGACCCCTCGCCGATCATCCTGGCCGAGTATGGCTTCAAGCAGCGCCAGGGTGAGCTCGATAGAGGGCGCCTGTCGCGCCTGCTGCACACCCCGGCGGTCACCTTGGACGGGCAGAAAATCGAGCTGCTTGCCAATATTGAGATGCCCGAAGACGCGGTCGGTGCACTGAAGGTCGGCGCCGTTGGCGTTGGGCTGTTTCGCAGCGAATTTCTGTTCATGGGTCGCCAGGGGCGCTTGCCGGACGAGGAAGAACAGTACCAGGCCTACCGGCGCGCCATTGAGGGCATGAAGGGGCTACCGGTCACCATTCGCACGGTCGACGTCGGGGCCGACAAGCCACTGGACAGTTCGCTGCGGGACGACGCTCATCTCAACCCTGCGTTGGGCTTGCGCGCTATTCGCTGGAGCCTGGCCGACCCGGCCATGTTCCTGACGCAGCTGCGCGCCATCTTGCGGGCTGCCGCCTATGGCAAGGCCAAAGTGATGATTCCCATGCTGGTGCATGCGAGTGAGATTCGCCAGACACTGGCGCTTCTGGACCACGCGAGAGCCGAGCTGGATAACCGGGGCGTGGCCTATGGTCCGTTGGAGGTGGGGGCGATGATCGAGATTCCGGCCGCAGCTTTGACGCTCAAGGTGTTCTTGAAGTACTTCGACTTCCTCTCCATCGGCACCAATGACCTGATCCAGTACACGCTGGCCATTGACCGGGCCGATGAATCGGTGGCCCACCTGTACGATCCGATGCACCCGGCCGTGTTGCGTCTGGTGGCTGGCACCATTGCCGAAGCGCAAGCGCAGGGTAAAGATGTGAGCGTGTGCGGTGAAATGGCTGGTGATACCAGCCTGACCCGCTTGTTGCTGGGCCTGGGACTGCGCAGCTTTTCGATGCACCCGGCGCAGATTTTGGCGGTCAAGCAGGAGATCCTGCGCGCCGACACCGCCAAGCTGGCCCCCTGGGCGCAGCAGGTGCTGGCTGATGACGAGCCCGGCTATCGGGCGAGCCGGGCCTAGAACCTAGGCAGTTCCGGGTGCTTGATCTGCCCGGCGCGAACCAGCATCTTGCCGTACTCGGCGCAGCGCTGCAGGGTGGGAATCACTTTGCCGGGGTTGAGCAGCCCTTTGGGGTCGAAAGCGCGCTTGACGCCGAACATTTGCTCGTTTTCAGTTGCTGAAAACTGCACGCACATTGAATTGAGCTTCTCCACGCCAACGCCGTGCTCGCCCGTGACGGTGCCGCCCATCGCCACACTGGTTTCCAGAATATCGGCGCCAAACAGTTCACAGCGTCGCAATTGGTCCGGGTCATTGGCGTCGAACATGATCAGCGGGTGCAGATTGCCGTCGCCGGCATGGAACACGTTGGCGCAGCGCAGTTGGTACTTTTGCTCCATCTGCTGAATCGCCAGCAGGATATCGGCCAGGCGCTTACGGGGAATGGTGGAGTCCATGCACATGTAGTCGGGGCTGATGCGGCCGCTGGCCGGGAAGGCGTTTTTGCGCCCGCTCCAGAACCTCAGGCGTTCGCTTTCGTCGCGGCTGACCGTAATGGCCGTGGCGCCGCAGCGGCGCAGCACCGCGCTCATACGGCCAATTTCCTCCTCGACCTCTTCGGGGGTGCCGTCGCTTTCGCACAGCAGGATGGCTTCGGCGTCGAGGTCATAGCCGGCGTGCACAAAGTCCTCCACGGCGGCGGTCATGGGTTTGTCCATCATTTCCAGCCCTGCCGGAATGATGCCGGCAGCGATCACCGCCGCCACAGCATCGCCGGCCTTGCGCATGTCGTCAAAGCTGGCCATGATGCAGCGCGCCAATTGCGGCTTGGGGACCAGTTTGACCGTGACTTCGGTGGTCACCGCCAGCATGCCTTCTGAGCCGACCACGATGCTCAGGGTGTCGAGCCCGGGGCTGTCAAGCGCCTCAGAGCCGAATTCGATGGCTTCGCCCTCAATGGTGAAGCCGCGCACCTTGAGCACGTTGTGCAGCGTCAAGCCGTATTTCAGGCAGTGCACGCCGCCCGAGTTTTCGGCCACGTTGCCACCGATCGTGCAGGCGATCTGGCTCGATGGATCGGGCGCGTAGTACAGGCCGTGGGGTGCAGCTGCCTCGCTGATGGCGAGGTTGCGTACGCCGCACTGCACCCGGGCCGTGCGAGCCAGCGGGTCAATCGACACAATATGGTTGAACTTGGCCAGTGACAGCGTCACGCCCATACGGTGCGGCATGGCGCCGCCCGACAGGCCTGTGCCGGCGCCGCGGGCCACCACGGGCACATCGAGGGCGTGGCAGGTGCGCAGCACCGCCTGCACCTGAGCTTCAGTTTGCGGCAAGGCAACCACCAGGGGCCGCTCACGGTAGGCTGTGAGGCCGTCGCATTCGTAAGGGGTGGTGTCTTCCCGGTTCCACAGCAGTTGGTGGGCAGGCAAATGAGCCTGTAACCCGCGTAAGATCTCGGTCTGACGCTCTGATCTTTGTAGCAATGCCTGTTGATCAGGCGTCAAGGCAGCATTCATGGCGGTGGTGTGCTGGGTAGGGGTTAAAGGGAGTGAAGGGCTTGGATGTCTGGACCGGGGCTGACCAGCATCAATGCCACTTTAGAACAAAGCCGGAGGCCCTGGCGTGAGAAATTTTGCAGCCGACCGTGAAAACCTGCTTGGTATAAAAATGATAGCTGAAACCCTAAGTGGGATAAGGGCTGGAGCCCGATTTGATTCAAAGTCAGGCCAGGCCCTTCTTCAGCCAGTCGGCAAAGGCGGCACACTCCCATCGGTCCATCATGCCCGTGCGCCAGCACAGGTAGTGGGCATGCGGGCTGGGCACCGTCTGGCTGTAGACCGGGTTGGCGGCCAGCCGCACCAGGGCGCCGCGCTCCAGCCAGGGGGCGCCCAGTCGCAGTCGGACCAGTGCCACGCCCATGCCGGCGGCGGCGGCATCGCACATCAGGCCAATGTCGTTGAACTGCGAGCCTTCGGTCGGCTCCGGCCAGTCCAGGTGCTGCGCGGCAAACCAGGTGCGCCAGGGCTCCAGCGGACTGCGCAGCAGGCTCACGCCCTCCAGGTCTTGTGCCAAGGCAAACGGCCCGTGCTCGCGCACAAAAGCCGGCGAGGCCAGTGGCGTGACCTCGTCCTTGAACAGCACCACGTGCTCCACATCCGCATAGCGGCCGGTGCCAAAGCGGACCATCAGGTCGGCATCCTCGGCCACCACGTCCAGCAGCGGGATCGACACCTGCAGCGTCAGGTCGATCTCAGGGTAGGCCTCGGTGAACTGCCGCAGGCGCGGGATCAGGATGGAGCGGGCAAAGGTGGGCGTCACCGCCAAGCGCAGCTTGCGCTTGCCGGGGGCTGCCTCAGAGCTGGGAAATTTCTGCAGCGCCGCCAGCCCCTCACGCACATGGGCCAAGTACTCGCTGCCCTCAGAGGTCAGGGAAAAATCAGCCCGGCCGAACAGACGGGTACCGATGATCTGCTCCAGCTGCCGTACCCTGTGGCTCACCGCACTGGGTGTCACAAACAACTCCTCGGCCGCCTGCGTCACGCTTCGCAGCCTGGCCAGTGCCTCAAAGGTCAACAGGCACTGGATGGGGGGGATGCGGGTGGCGGTCATCAGGTCATTTTCCCACCTCGCTGGAAACCGGGGTAATTAGTACAATGGGCAGCCCTTTCCAACCCGGTAGCCCTCATGTCAAACCGCCTTGCCGTGCTGCCGCAATACCTGCTGCCAAAGCAGGCGCTGACCTGGCTGGCCGGCAAAATCGCCAGTGCCCGCGCCGGCACCTGGACCACAGCCCTCATCAACTGGTTTATCGGGCGTTACCAGGTCAACATGACCGAAGCCGCCAACCCCGACCCGGCCAGCTACGCCAGCTTTAATGAATTCTTCACCCGAGCCCTCAGGGCCGATGCCCGGCCGCTGGCGCCGTCGGCCTTGATTTGCCCGGTGGATGGCGCCATCAGCCAGTTCGGACGGATTGAGCGTGACCGAATTTTTCAGGCTAAGGGCCACGACTACACCTGTGCCGCGCTGCTCGGTGGCGATGCTGCGTTGGCCGCGCCTTTTGTGGATGGCCTGTTTGCCACCTTGTACCTGAGCCCGCGTGATTACCACCGTATCCACATGCCCTGTGAAGGGCGTTTGACACATATGGTGCACGTGCCGGGGGATTTGTTTTCAGTCAACCCGACCACGGCGCGTGGCGTGCCCGGGCTGTTTGCCCGCAATGAGCGGGTGGTGTGCCTGTTTGAGTCGGCGCTGGGCCCGTTTGCGCTGGTGCTGGTGGGCGCCACCATTGTGGGAAGCATGGCCACGGTCTGGCATGGCGTGGTCAACCCACCGCGTCCCGGCGAGGTGCGCACCTGGCACTACGAGCAGGCGCCCGTGGCTCTGCGCCAGGGCGACGAAATGGGGCGCTTTTTGCTGGGCTCCACCGTGGTGCTGCTGTTCCCCAAGGGGCCGCTGCGCTTCAACCCGGCCTGGGCGCCCGGCCGGCCGATCCGGCTGGGCGAGGCCATGGCTGATACGCTTCACTAAACCAACATCACGAACAAGGAGTCCGGCCATGGCAGACCAACACATCCTGGTTAGTACGGAGGGTGCAATCACCACCGTCACCCTGAACCGCCCCGACAAGCGCAACGCCCTGAGCCTGCCGCTGATGCTGGAGCTTACCGAGGCTCTGCAAGCCGTGGGCCGCAGCACGGCGCGCGGCGTGATCCTGGCCGCCAACGGCCCGGTGTTCAGTGCGGGCCACAACTTCGGCGACATGGCCGGCGCCAGCCTGGCGCAGGCGCGCGAGCTGTTTGCGGTCTGCACTCGCATGATGGACACCCTGCAGGCACTGCCGCAACCGGTGATCGCCCGGGTGCACGCCCTGGCCACTGCGGCCGGCTGTCAGCTGGTGGCCACTTGTGACCTGGCCATTGCCGCCGACACCGCCGGTTTTGCCATTCCCGGCGGCAAGGCCGGGCTGTTCTGCCATACGCCATTGGTGGCGGTGGCGCGCAACATCGGCCGCAAGCGCGCGCTGGAAATGGCCATGACGGGTGATGCCATCGACGCCGCCACCGCCGCTGACTGGGGTCTGATCAACCGCGCCGTGCCCGCAGCAGAGCTGGACGCCGCCACGCTGGATCTGATCAGCCGCGCCACCCGCGGCAGCACCGAGTCCAAGGCCATGGGCAAGCAGGGTTACTACCGCCAGATGGAACTGGCGCAGCCGCAAGCCTACGCCCTGGCCAGCGAGATCATGGCCGCCGGCGCATTGACGGCGGATGGGCAGGAGGGCATTGCCGCCTTTTTGGAGAAGCGGCCGGCGCAGTACCGCTGAGGTCCGCCAGCGTTCTAGATTTTGCTAACGAAAAATTCCCCGCTTAGGCGAAAGCTCATGTATGACAACTGGTGCTGAAATCGATTCCCCCTGGTACGAGGTTGCTGCCCTGGCTGAAATGGACCCTGACTTCCCTACCAGCGTTGAGGTGCAGGGCCAAAAGGTTGGTCTGTTTCTGCTAGACGGCGCAGTGCATGCCATTGAGGATGTGTGTCCCCACGCCTACGCACTGTTGTCGCAGGGCTTTCAGGAAGACGGTGTGATCGAGTGTCCACTGCACGCGGCGCGCTTTGACATCGTCAGCGGCAAATGCCTGACCGAGATTGGTCAGCGCGACCTGCAGTGTTTTCCGGTGCGGGTGCAGCAGGGCCGAATCCAATTACGTTTGCAGCCGCAGGCTAAGGGCGCGGCGTGAGCCAAATGTCCCTGGCGTTCAGCGGTTTCTGGTGGTCACCCCTATGAAAATCACTGTTGAAACCCTCATCAAGGCGCCTGTCGCCAAAGTTTGGCACGCCTACACAACGCCAGACGACATCACGCAGTGGAATACTGCCTCTGATGATTGGCACACCACCAAAGCGACTGTCGACCTGCGGGTGGGTGGAGAATTTTCATCGCGCATGGAGGCTAAAGACGGCAGCTTTGGCTTTGACTTCGCGGGGATCTACACCAAGGTCGTGCCAAACGAGTTGATTGCGTATTCGTTTGGAGACCGGGCTTGCGCTGTCGAGTTCATGCCCAGCGCCAACGGGGTCACGGTTCGTATTGCGTTCGACGCTGAAACCGAAAACTCTGTGGAGCAACAGCGTCAGGGATGGCAAGCCATCCTCAATAGTTTTGCCAAGCACGTTGAAGCCCGTCAGTGACACAGCTTTAACTTAGCCGGCGCAAACCGCTGTATTCACCATCACACCTCTGGTACCGCTTCAGCCCATGGCGGTCCTACAGTGCAGGCGTCACCCCTGTGCTTTGCTCCCACCTTACGGCGCAGCGGGGCCGATCAGATCCCAGAGATTCCCATACAGATCACTGAAGACCGCCACGGTGCCGTAAGGCTCCACCACGGGCCCGCGGACAAAGATCACACCCGCTGACTTGTACTGCTGGTAGTCACGTTCGAAGTCATCTGTATGCAAAAACAGGAACACCCTGCCGCCGGTTTGGTTGCCGACCCGGGCTAACTGATCAGGGCCATCGGCGCGCGCCAGCAGCAGCTTGGCCTGCCCGGTGCTGTCGGGCGCGACCACGACCCAACGCTTGCCGGGTTCGGGCAGCGGCGAGTCTTCGACCAAGCGAAAACCGAGTTGGTTGACGTAGAAAGAGATGGCTTCATCGTAATCAAGCACGACAAGTGAAACGAGTCCAAGGTGCTGAGTCATGGGCTGTACTGTACGCTGGCTATCATCGACGGCGTTGTAATCATGGCAGCCATGAACCGCCACGCGATGCCCTTGTTCGTCCCGAGACCCCCAATGCCACTGCACCTTGACCTCTCTGTCCTGGCCTCCTTCACGTTGTTGTGGCTGGCAGTCGTGCCATCATTGGCAGCTACACGCCCATCGACCCCAACCTGAGCGCGGTGTTCTTCTGGCGCTGCCGCCGCGTGCAGGGCTGGCAGCGCAACGTGTGGCGCTTTTTGTACCGCAACCGCCTGGAAGCCCGCCACTGGGTGGTGCTGGAGCAGGACCGCGTGATGCTGGAGAGCATGGCGTAGCGGCAACTGGGCTAGGGGGGATCGGTCTTGGGCTGGGGCGGGATGAGCCGTGGGAGCGTCTTTCACACATTATTTGGAACCGGGTCAAGTCAACTCTCCCCAATTCAAAAGGTAACACATATGTTACTATAAGGCATGGTCATCAAAGTCGAAGAATACGTCCGCGAGGATGCATCAATTCCCTACAAACAATGGTTTGACGGCCTGACTCCCCAGGCTGCTGCC
>RFWA01000440.1 GCA_009922295.1 Betaproteobacteria bacterium | reverse complement strand
AAACACCAGCCGGTGCCGGTAGGCGGCAACCGGTTCCAGTGTGAAGACCTGCGGTGCCATGGCTTGTTTCAGGTCCAGCACCAGCCGGACAACGCCTGGTGCGTTCTGTCCGACCCGGATGCCCGCGATATTGGGGTCATCCTGCCCCAGTTTGGTCACCAGCTCGCGCAGCGTGCTGTCCAGCTCCACGCCGTCGATGTCCACCGCCAGCCGAGGCGGGTCGGCCACCAGCGTGGTGCGCACCTTGAGCGCGGTGTCAGATTCGATCGTGATGCGGGAATAGTCGGGCGCCGGCCACAGCCGCACCGCCAGAATGGTGGCGCCGCGCGCCAGCCTTTGCCAGGCCAGCAGTGCCAAACCGGCACAGGTGATCAAGGCCCGGCGTTGCATGGGCGCTCAGGCCTCCCCGCCCGTGTCAGTGATGGCGGATAGCAGCTTGGCACCCAGCGGGCTTTGGGCTGTCAGGCGCACCTCGCGGGTCTCATCCTCACGCACGGTCAGGCTGATCATCAGGTCGGCGGCCGGCATATGGCCGGCTGCTTTTTCCGGCCACTCGGCCAGTTTGAGCCCTGGGCCGGCAAAAATATCGCGAAAGCCCGCATCCTCCCATTCTCGGGGGTCGTTCAGGCGGTAAAAATCAAAGTGCCAAATGCTCAGCCCAGCAAGCTCATAGGGTTCGACCACCGCGTAGGTGGGGCTTTTGACCCGGCCCTGCACGCCCAGCGCACGCAGCAGGTGACGCACCAGCGTGGTCTTGCCGGCCCCCAGCTCACCTCGCAGCTCAATGACGGCTTGGCCCAGACCGGGCTGGCCGGCCAATGCGGTGGCAAATGCCTGGGTGGCCACCTCGTCGGGCCAGACCATAGTTTTTACAATCGGCGCGTGACTACTCCCTTCACGCATGACAACCAGCGCCTGGTCGCAGACATCCAGGAATGGGCACGAGCGCTCGGCTTTTCCCAAGTAGGCATCGCGGGGGTGGATTTATCCTCATCTGAAGCCGGATTATCAGCCTGGTTGGCCAGCGGTTTTCATGGTGACATGCACTACATGGCCGCCCACGGTCTGCGCCGTGCCCGCCCGGCCGAGCTGGTGCCGGGCACGGTGAGCGTGATCACGGCCCGCATGGACTACCTCAGCGCTGCGACTGAGCCCAACTGGCAAGCCCATGAACTGGCCCGCTTGCAGAGCCCCGGCGAGGCCATTGTCTCGCTCTACGCACGTGGGCGGGACTACCACAAGGTGCTGCGGCAACGCCTGCAGCGGCTGAGCGACCAGATTGCGGCGGCGGTTGGGCCCTTTGGCCACCGGGTGTTTACCGATTCAGCGCCGGTGCTGGAGGCCGAGTTGGCATCGCGCAGCGGCCAGGGCTGGCGTGGCAAGCACACCCTGCTGCTCAACCGAGAGGCCGGCTCCATGTTTTTCCTGGGCGAGATTTATGTGGACTTGGCACTGCCGCCCAGCGAGCCCGTGTCGGCCCATTGCGGCAGTTGCAGCGCCTGCATCGACATTTGCCCGACCCAGGCCATCGTGGCGCCGCACCGGCTTGACGCCCGGCGCTGCATCTCTTACCTGACGATAGAGCACGCGGGCCCGATTCCGCTGGACTTGCGCCCGCTGATGGGCAACCGCATTTACGGCTGCGACGATTGCCAGCTGGTGTGCCCCTGGAACCGCTACGCCCAGCGCAGTGCGTTGCCGGATTTTGACGAACGCCAGGGCCTGGTCGGTCAGCAGCTGCTGACCTTGCTAGGCTGGAGCGAGGCCGATTTTTTGCGCCTGACCGAGGGCAGCCCGATCCGGCGCATTGGTCATGAGCGCTGGTTGCGTAACGTGGCCGTGGCCCTGGGCAACGCGCTGCGCACGGCCTTGCCCGAGGCAGCCACGCCCTGGCTGGCGGCCCTGCAAGCCCGCCTTGACCACCCCAGCAGCCTGGTGCGCGAGCACGTGGCCTGGGCCCTGCAACAATCATCTGCCGCGCCGACCGTACTGACTCTGCTGAACTGACCCAAGGACCTGCCATGCGCCCCTGTGAACTGCTGATCATTGACCCGCAAAATGACTTTTTGGACATTGAGGGTGCGGCGCTGCCGGTACCCGGCGCCCAGGCCGACATGAGCCGGTTGGCCGACTGGCTGCAACAGCACAGGGCGGCTGTGCAAGCCATCACCGTCACCCTGGACTCGCACCCCAGCGTGGGCATTGAGCGCACCAGCTTTTGGCTGCAGGCCGATGGCAGCTCCGCGGCGCCCTTCAGCCTGGTGACGGCGGCGGCCGTGCGGGCCGGCCAGTGGCGGCCACGGGATGCCGCCCGAACACCTGAAGTGCTGGCCTATCTGGATGCGCTGGAAGCGCCGGGGCAGCGGCAGCTGGTGGTCTGGCCGGTGCACTGCGTGCTGGGCACCTGGGGCCACAACATCCACGCCCGCCTGGCCAGCAGCATCGCCGACTGGGAGATGCTCAGCGGCCAGTTGTCCGACAAGGTGCTCAAGGGCATGAACCCGATGACCGAGCAGTACAGCGCTTTTCGCGCCGAGGTGCCGCGCGCTG
>RFWA01000439.1 GCA_009922295.1 Betaproteobacteria bacterium | reverse complement strand
CGAAACAGCGTCGAGGCATAGGCAAGTACTCGATCGTGTCGACGGCCCCCCAAGAGCGTGGCAATCGAAACGCCACAGGCTTGCGCGCGTATTGACCAAAGCGCGTTGTCGATGGCCGAGATGCACTGCATCGCAATGCCACGACGCCCGTAGTACGCGCTACCGATGTAGAGCTTGTCCCATAGGCGGTCCGTGTCAAGCGGGTTTTCGCCCAAAAGTAATTCGCCCAGTGTCTTGAAGCCGAGTATGGCCATGCCCGTTAAACCCTCATCCGTCGAAATCTTGATGATGAGTTGCCAGTCGCCGTTATCGGTCGCCTCATTGCCAGTAGCCGACGCGTTGTAGGTTTCGTCTCCTTTAAGCAGAATAGGATCGATAGCAGTTATTCGCATGGCAGGCTCTGCGTTGTCAGCACATCTGGCGCAACAATGAAGCCATCGCGTTGGTAGCGCTGTATATCTTTGTCGTCAATCATGGCATCCCCCTAACTGGAAGTGGTCGTCAAAGAGGGGGCAAAGCGCTCCGCAAAATGGCACGCCACGCGCCGACCAGCCCCCTGATCAATCAACATCGGCTCGTGGCTGCGGCACACGTCGGCTGTATGCGGGCACCGAGTATGAAAGGCGCACCCCGTCGGAGGCGACATCGCGCTGGGCATGTCTCCGACGAGTCGATGACGGGCTTGCCGAAGACGTGGGTGCGCTACCGGGATCGATGCAATCAAGGCCCTGGTATACGGGTGTACTGGCGAGCGGTAAAGGCTTTGCTTGTCCGCAATTTCAACGATTTTTCCTAAATACATCACAGCAACACGGTCACTGATGTGCTTAACGACCGAGAGGTCATGCGAGATAAACAGGTAACTGAGTTTGAGATCGCGCTGAAGATCCTGCAAGAGGTTAATGATTTGGGCCTGCACTGACACGTCGAGAGCGGACACCGCCTCATCGCACACGATAAAGCGCGGCTTAGGCGCTATAGCGCGGGCGATCCCCAGCCGCTGCCGTTGCCCGCCAGAGAATTCATGCGGGTAGGAGCCCCCCTGAGCCGCGGACAAACCCACCATCTCAAGCAACTCTGCTGCACGCCGGCGCAAGGCAGCGCCACGCTGTGCACCTTGAATGACCAAAGGCTCAACAACAATGTCCTCAGCCCGCATCCTCGGGTTAAGCGATGCCTGGGGATCCTGGAAAACGATCTGTAGCGCTCGGCGGGCATGGCGTAACTCATCTGGGGCGAGCGAGGCAAGGTCCTGCCCGTCAATACACACCCTACCTGCGGTTGGCTCGACGAGTCGCATCAGCAGTTTGGCGACGGTGGACTTACCGCAACCAGACTCGCCCACAAGGCCTAATGTTTCACCCTCATTCACCGTAAAGGACACGCCATCGACTGCCCGCACCTGGCCTATCTCGCGCGGAATCAACAGACCATCCCGAACAGGGTAATGCTTGGCGAGGCCTTCCACCACCACGAGCGGTTGCACGGTACTCATGGTGTGACTCCAGGGGCTGATACGTCCCAATGAAAGCATGCGGCAAGTTGCCCTTTGCCTGTGTCAACCATCGGCGGCTTGGAATGCAGACAGGCATCACTTCGGCGGGCACAACGGGGCGCAAAGCGGCAGCCCGGAAGGGTTTCGGTCAACTGCGGCAGCACACCAGGGATGGTGGCTAGCCGCGCTTCCTCGCGTTCCAAACTGGGCGTCGATGCGAGCAGACCTTGCGTGTAGGGGTGACGCGGTGTCGTGAACACAGCATCTACGGTGCCCTGCTCAGCCACCCGGCCGGCATACATGACCAGCACCCGGTCTGCGAATTCGGCTATCACGCCCATGTTGTGGGTGATGATCACAACCGCCATGTTGGTTTCGCGCTGGATGTCGCGAAGCAGGTCCAGCAGCTGGGCTTGAATCGTCACATCGAGTGCAGTGGTCGGCTCATCGGCCAGCAACAGGCGTGGCGAGCAAGCAAGTGCAATCGCGATCATGACACGCTGCGTGGCGAGCAAGCAAGTGCAATCGCGATCATGACACGCTGGCGCATACCACCCGACAACTGATGTGGGTAATCGTCTAAACGACGTTCAGGCATCGCGATACCCACGCGATCGAGCAAGCCAATGGCACGTTGCCGCGCTTGGGCTTTGCTCACAGGTTCGTGGGCGAGGATGGTTTCAATAATCTGGTCCCCGATGCGAAAGACCGGGTTAAGGGACGTCATCGGCTCCTGGAAAATCATCCCGATGGACGGGCCACGCAATGCTCGCAGCTCGCTTTTGGACATGCCCACGATCTCATGCCCTTCGAATCGTATCGAACCCGAAGCAATACGCCCCGGTGGGTCGGGCAGCAATCCCAGGATAGACAGAGCGGTTACGCTTTTGCCAGATCCACTTTCACCGACGATACCCAGCACTTCGCCGGGTGCCACATCAAAGCTGAGTCCATCCACGGCAGGGAAAACTCCTGCCTCTGTGCGGAAGGTGGTCGTCAGTGCTTGAACGGACAGCAAAGGGGCTTGCATCAGTTTTGCTCAATCTTTAGGCGCGGGTCCAACACGTC
>RFWA01000438.1 GCA_009922295.1 Betaproteobacteria bacterium | reverse complement strand
TCAGCACCCGTGGCACGCTGTCGGCAATCCGAGACAAGGCCTTAGGGACATTGCTACCAAAAACCTAGCGTAAAAGTCAAGCTGGACAAGGCGCAGAAAATATCACTCAACAAAAAAGGCCCGCAGCAGCGGGCCTTTTTGCAGCAAAGGTCAGTGGCTCTAGGCCACTGAACCGGCTCACTCCTTGATGTCGACGCCGTAAAAATTGTGTCGGCCAAACGGGCTGAGCTTGAAGTCGATCACTTCTTTGCGCACGGGCTTGAGCTGCACCGCGTGGGCAATGGTGAACCAAGGTGCCTGCTCCTTGAAGATCACCTGCGCCTGCTCGTACAGCTTGCCGCGGGCGGTCGGGTCGGTGAGGGTCTTGGCTTTGAGCACCAGCTCTTCGTAGGGCTGGAAGCAGAACTTGGCCACATTGCTGCCACCGGTCTTGGCGGCGTCGCAGCCCAGCAGGGTGTGCAGAAAGTTGTCTGGGTCACCGTTGTCACCCGTCCAACCCAGCATGCCCATCTGGTGTTCGCCCGCCTGCAAGCGCTTGCGGTACTCGCCCCATTCAAAGCTCTTGATCTCGGCCTTGACGCCAATCTTGGCCAAATCGGCTTGCATCAGCTCAGCAATGCGCTTGGCGTTCGGGTTGTAGGGGCGCTGAACAGGCATGGCCCACAGGTCGGTGGTGAAACCATTGGGCAGGCCGGCAGCGGCGAGCAGCTTCTGTGCAGCAGCCGGGTCAAACGCATCGTCCTTGATGGCGTTGTTGTAAGACCATTGTGTCGGCGGGATCGGGTTTTTGGCCGCGACGCCGGTGCTCAGGTAGACCGCATCGATGATGGCCTGCTTGTTGATCGCCATGTTGATGGCCTTGCGCACCCGCACGTCATCAAACGGCTTTTTGGTGGTGTTGTAGGCCAGGTAGCCCACGTTCAAGCCCGGCTGCTCCAGCACCGTGACCTTAGCGTCCTTGCGCATGGCGTCCAGATCGGCCGGGTTGGGGTAGGGCATGATGTGGCACTCGCCCTTTTGCAGCTTGGCCCAGCGCACGGAGGCATCGGTGGTGATCGAGAACACCAGGTCGTCGATCTTGGCCTTGCCAGCGTAAAACTCGGGGAAAGCCTTGTAGCGGATGACCGCATCTTTCTGGTACTGCACCAGATAGAACGGGCCAGTGCCGATCGGCTCCTGGTCGATTTTCTCTGGCGTGCCAGCCTTGAGCATGGCGTCGGCGTATTCCTTGGACTGGACCCCGGCGTATTCCATGGCCCAACCCGACAGGAACGGAGCCTCAGGCTTGTTCAAGGTGATTTTGAGGGTCATCGCGTCGATTTTGTCGACCGACTTGATCAGCTTGTCCATGCCCATGTCCATGAAATAGGAGTGGTTGGGGCTGGTGACCTTGAAGTAGGGGTTGCTGTCTTTCCACTGGCGCTCGATGGCAAAAATGATGTCATCGGCGTTCATGTCACGCGTGGGCTTGAAGTTCTTGTTACTGTGCCACTTCACGCCTTTGCGCAGGAAGAAGGTGTATTCCTTGCCGTCAGGCGTGACGGTCCAGCGTTCGGCCAGACCCGGCACAATTGATGTGCCGCCACGCTCAAATTCAACCAGGCGGCTGTAGATGGGCGACAGGGCGTCAAATGAGGTGCCTGTGGTGTTGATGCTGGGTGAAAAATTCTCGGGGCTGCCTTCTGAGCAGTACACCAGAGTTTTGGCTGAGGCCGGTGTCAGTGCCATCAGGGCCGGCAGCGCCAAGGCGCAGAGCAGGGCGCTCTTGCTGGGCCGCATAGGGCGGGCGTGCTTGGGGGATTGCATCATCGTGAAGACTCCTCTGGGGTTAATGCTGCGGCGCAGCGGGTTCGACAAATTGTTCGGCCAGGTGGCAGGCCAGCTGCCGCCCGGCGAGTTCGCGCAAGGCCGGGCGCTCAACGCGGCAGCGCTCGGTGGCCTGCGGGCAACGGGTAGAAAACACGCAGCCCGGCGGGGGGTGCAGTGGCGAAGGCAGCTCACCCTTGAGTACCGTTCGCGGCACGGCCGCACCGCTGCCCACCAGCCCAGGCGTGGCGCCCAGCAGGGCCCGTGTGTAGGGGTGCAGCGGCTGGGCAAAAATGCGGCCCTTGTCGCCCTGTTCCACGGTCTGACCGAGGTACATCACCAACACATCGTGGGCGATATGGCGAACCACGCCAAGGTCGTGCGAGATGAACAGGTATGCAAGTCCAAGCTCGGCTTGCAGGTCGCCCAGCAGGTTAAGCACCTGGGCCTGGATGGACACGTCGAGTGCGGAGACGGGCTCGTCGGCCACCACCAGTTTGGGCTTGAGCATCAGCGCACGGGCGATCGCTATGCGCTGGCGCTGTCCGCCCGAAAACATGTGCGGGTAACGGTCATAGTGCTCGGGTCGCAGGCCCACCAGGGTCAGCATGGCGCGCGCCTGTTGAGCGCGCTCCGGGGCGTTTAGTCGGGTATTGATCTCGAGCGGCCCTTCCAGAATGGCCCCAATCTTTTTGCGCGGGTTGAGCGAGCCGTAGGGGTTCTGAAAAACCAGTTGTACCGCCTGGCGCAGTTCGCGTCGTT
>RFWA01000437.1 GCA_009922295.1 Betaproteobacteria bacterium | reverse complement strand
CCTGCCTACGCACAAGACCATGATGACCCTGGCGCCTGGCGAGCGCCAGCTCAAGGACGGCAGCAAAGAGCTGGTGTTGCGCTTTGAGTCGCCCGAGCTGGGCGGCGTCAAGCTGGTCAAGACCTACACCCTCACGCGTGGCGCCTACGCTGTCAAGGTCAAGCATGAGGTGCAAAACGTAGGCGCCGTGGCGGTGTCGCCGCAGCTGTACCTGCAACTGGTGCGCGACGGCAACAAACCATCGGGCGAGTCCTCGTTCTACTCCACGTTTACCGGCCCAGCGGTCTACACCGAAGCCAAAAAGTACCAGAAAGTGGAGTTCTCCGACATTGAAAAAGGCAAAGTCGAGATTGAAAAAAGTGCGACCAATGGCTACGTGGCCATGGTGCAGCATTACTTTGCCAGTGCCTGGCTGTTGCCGGACGGTGTGCAACGCGAGCTGTTCATGCGCAAGGTCGACACCAACCTGTACTCGGTGGGCATGATCGCTGCATTGGGCAACCTCGAGCCGGGTGCCAGCAAAGCGCTGGATGCCAACTTCTTCGCGGGACCTCAGGAAGAAAAAGTGCTGGAGGCCCTGACACCAGGGCTGGAGCTGGTCAAGGACTACGGCTGGCTGACCATCTTGGCCAAGCCGCTGTACTGGTTGCTCGACCGTCTGCAGGGGTTTATCAACAACTGGGGCTGGTCCATCATGGCGCTGGTGCTGTTGCTGAAAATGGCCTTCTACTGGCTCAATGCCAAGGCCTACGCCAGCATGGCCAAGATGAAGGCCATCAACCCCAAGGTGATGGAGATGCGTGAGCGGCTCAAGGACAAGCCGCAGCAGATGCAGCAGGAGATGATGCGCATCTACCGCGAGGAAAAGGTCAACCCCATGGGCGGTTGCTTCCCGATCATGGTTCAGATCCCGGTGTTCATTGCCCTGTACTGGGTGCTGCTGTCCAGCGTCGAGATGCGCAATGCGCCCTGGGTGATGTGGATCCACGACCTGTCGTCGCCTGACCCCTACTACATCCTGCCGCTGGTCATGACGCTGACCACCGTGCTGCAGACCGCGCTGAACCCGGCACCGCCGGATCCGATGCAGGCCAAGCTGATGTGGTTCATGCCGCTGGCCTTTAGCGTGATGTTCTTCTTCTTTCCGTCGGGCCTGGTGCTGTACTGGATCACTAACAACGTGTTGTCGATTGCCCAGCAGTGGATCATCAATACCCGCATGGGCGTGCCCCCGCAGTTCAACCTGCCCAAGTTCTGAACCAGGACCCGATCGCCGCCGTAGCCACCGCCCCCGGGCGGGGTGCGGTGGGCATCATTCGGGTCAGCGGGCAGGGCTTGACGCCGCTGGTACTGGCCTTGTGTGGGCGGGCCCTGCAGCCGCGCCAGGCCACCTACCTGCCGTTTCTGGACCCGATAGGCCAGCCCATTGACCAGGGCCTGGCCATTTTTTTCCCCGCGCCGCATTCCTTCACTGGCGAAGACGTGCTGGAGCTACAGGCCCATGGCGGGCCGGTGGTGCTGCAGCTGCTGCTGGCGCGCTGCCTGGCCGCCGCCGCAGAGCCGCACCCCGAGCAACCCGGACCGTTGCTGCCCCGGTTGCGCTTGGCCCAACCTGGCGAGTTCTCGCAACGCGCTTTTCTGAACGACAAGATTGACCTGGCCCAGGCCGAGGCGATTGCCGACCTGATCGACGCCAGCACCGAGGCCGCCGCCCGCAGCGCCAGCCGTTCGCTCTCAGGCGAGTTTTCGCGCGAGATTGGTACGCTGCTAGAGGCGCTGATTCACCTGCGCATGCTGGTCGAGGCCACGCTGGATTTCCCAGAAGAAGAGATCGATTTTTTGCAAAAGGCCGACGCCCAGGGCCAACTGACCAAGCTGCAGGCCAGCGTGCAAACGGTGCTGGCGCGGGCCCGCCAGGGCGCTTTGCTGCGCGAAGGCATCAAGGTGGTGATTGCCGGCCAGCCCAATGCCGGCAAGTCATCATTGCTGAACGCCCTGGCCGGCGCCGAACTGGCCATCGTCACCCCGATTGCCGGCACCACCCGCGACAAGGTGCAGCAGACCATCCAGATCGAGGGCGTGCCAGTGCATGTGGTGGACACCGCCGGCCCGCGCCTGGGACGCCATTGCAGAGGCTGATGCAGTGCTGTTCCTGCACGACCTGACCCGTGTTGATGCTCCTGAATACATAGCAGAAGAGTCAATGGTGACAAGGCTTATAGCCCAAAAAGTGCCTGAAAGTGTGCCAGTGCTGGACGTCTGGAACAAGGCCGATGCAGCGCCCGCTGCGGTACCGGGCGCTGGCTTGGCCCTGTCGGCCAAGACCGGGGCAGGCCTGGATGCTTTGCGCCACCGCCTGCTGGAACTGGCCGGCTGGCAGGCTGCGCCCGACGGCGTTTACATGGCGCGTGAGCGTCATCTGCAGGCGTTGCGCCGGGTGCAAGACCATCTTCAACAGGCGGCTGCCCTGCTGCAGCAACAGGCCCAGGCGCTCGACCTGCTGGCCGAAGAACTGCGCCTGGCGCAAAACGCCCTGGGCGAGATCACCGGCCAGTTCAGTGCCGACGACCTGC
>RFWA01000436.1 GCA_009922295.1 Betaproteobacteria bacterium | reverse complement strand
CAGCGGCGCGTCGTTGACGAATGTGCCACTGCCGCGGCGTGCACGAATCAAGCCCTCCTGGGTCAGCAGTCGGAATGCCTCACGCACGGTCACGGGCGCGACGTTATAGCGCTTGGCCATTGCGGCAATCGTCGGCAATTGAGCGCCTGCCTTTAACTCGCCAGAAGCAATCGAGGACCGCAGGGCACCGGCAATGCTGTGGTATAGGGGCGACTTGTTGTGGGAGGCAGGCGGTGAGGAAGGCACTTGAAATGGGCTTTACCCAGGCAATTAATGTGAAACACCATGATGATATCGACGCGCGAAATGTGATGGTTTGCTGGTTTACCAGCATAATTATGCCAATCACTGTCTTTAGGAATCCTTTATGCCCGCACCCCGACGCCTTGTGATCTTCGTCGCAGACAACCATAACCGGTCAGTGGTCGGCTGCTACGGGCACCCGGTGGTTCAAACGCCGCACATCGATGCCATCGCCGAACGCGGTACGCGTTTCGCCAATGCTTACAGCACCAGCCCGCTGTGTTGCCCAGCGCGAGCGGCCATGGCGACCGGCCGTTATCCGCACCAGACCAGCTATTGGGACAATGTCATGGCCTATGACGGCGCGATTCCCAGCTGGATGCACCGCCTGCGCGAGCAAGGGCACCACGTCACAGCCATCGGGAAATTGCACTACCGCAGCAGCGATGACGACAACGGGTTCACGAAAGAAATTTTGCCCATGCACTTGCATGAAGGCAAAGGTGCGCTCAAGGGCCTGTTGCGTGGCTTCAATGCGCAAAAACCCAAGGAGCCCGGCGTGATGATGGGTTTGTACGACGACCTGTCCAAGGAAGGCGACACCCATTACCAAGACTACGACCGTCAAATCACCGAGCAGGCCGTGGCCTGGCTGCGTGAGCATGAGCCCATAGACAACAAAACGTCGGTCCTTATCGTGTCTTACATCAGCCCCCACCCACCCTTTACCGTGGCCAAGCGTTTCTTGGACATGTACCCCCTGCAAGACATGCCTCTACCGCCTGACATGGCGAGTGATTCTTTTCATCCGTCTGTCGAGTTCGCGCGCCAACTTGACGGCATGCCGCCCCAACTCGACCCCGCTGTATTGCAGCGCATCGCTGCGAGTTATTTTGGTCTGATCACGCACATGGACGAGCAGATCGGCATCGTGCTCCAAGAGATGAAGTCCCTCCAAATTTTCGACGACACCCGCATGGTGTACACCAGCGACCATGGCGAATTGTTTGGCGCGCAAGGCCTGTTTGGCAAACGTTCGCTGTTCGAAGGCGCGGTCGGCGTGCCACTGATCCTGGCAGGACCCGGCATTCAAGCCGGTCATGTCTCTGAGCAAATGGTCTCGCATGTGGACTTATTTCCAACCCTGATTGACATGGCCGGTGCCCAATTGGAGCCTGCGGATGCCGACCTGCCTGGCGTATCACTGTGGCCGGCAGCGCTTGGCCAAGACGACCTGGATCGCCCGTTGTTTGCCGAATACCATGCGCAAGGCTCACGCTCAGCAGCCTATTTGGTGCGTCAGCACGACGACAAAATGATTGTCCATGTCGGCATGCCGACCCAGACCTTTGACCTTCAAGCCGACCCTGATGAGCTGACCGATTTGCGCGGCACCGCTCAAGGTGACGCTATCGAGCGACGCCTCATGCCGGTGCTGTTGTCCATCTGTGACCCACAGCTGCAAGACGACCGGGCCAAAGCAGCGCAGCGGGCTAAGGCAGAGGTTTATGGCGGTCAACAAGCCGTGGGGGAAGAGGCCTTTATTGCGTTTACGCCGCCCCCCGGTGTGTCAGCGGAAGAGGCCTGGGCCAGTCTGGATGCTGTGTCGGGGGCTGCGCGATGAACCTAGACCGCTTCCCCCGCATCGACCTGTGCCATGCCCCCACGCCTTTGGAGTTCATGCCCCGACTGACACAGCATCTCGGCGGCCCACAAATTTGGATCAAGCGCGATGACTGCACCGGCATGGCACTCGGCGGCAACAAAGCGCGCAAGTTGGAGTTTTTGTTGGGCGACGCCCTGCAGCAAGGTGCGGATCATGTGGTCACGCTGGGCGCACTTCAGTCCAACCATGTTCGGCAAACTGCCGCCGCCGCTGCACGCCTCGGTCTGTCTTGTACCGTCCTCCTGGAACACCGCCATCCCAACCCGGATTCAGACTATTTGAACAACGGCAATGTCCTTCTCGACGTATTGCTGGGCGCTGAGATCGTCTATCGACCGGGCGGCACCGACATGGCTGCCGCACTGACGCTGATGGGTGATCAACTTCGCGCCAAGGGACGCCGCCCCTACCTGATTCCCAGTGGCGGCTCCAACCCGGTCGGCACGCTCGGCTATGTCAAGGCGGCTCAAGAACTCTTGCAACAAGCCCAGGAACATTCTTTACGCCTGGATCACATTGTGGTGGCCAGTGGCAGCGCGGGCACGCAAGCGGGCCTGGTGGTGGGCGTAGCAGCTCAAGCCAGCCAAGTCGCCGTGCAAGGGTTTGCGGTCAGTCAAGCCGCACATCTTCAACACGCCAGGGTCTCGGCGCTGGCTTTAGCCACTG
>RFWA01000435.1 GCA_009922295.1 Betaproteobacteria bacterium | reverse complement strand
TCATGTTGGCGTTGCGGCCTACCCGCAACAGGTCTCGGATGGCCGCCTCCTGGGTGGCGATCCTAAGCGGGCGACCCTTGGTCTGAGCTGTGCGATTGAGGATGTCTGTGGCGCTTCGCTTGGTGTGCGTGAATTCGATGACGCCGTAAGGGGTGTCGACCACGCCGCTCTTTCCTGTTGTCATGACTGTCATTCGGTTGATGGGGATTTGCGAGATCGCGCCGTACTCGGACAGCATCGATTCCAGGCTGACATAAGAAAGACACCCTGGGCGAAGGGCCTTAGCGACTTCCTCGGCGATCCAGCGGTTCTTGCTTGTCGCCGTCGGGTTGACGTAGAGCCCCCTGGCCACCCGCTGCAGCAGACCGTCGGCAACCATCCGCTGTAACGACTTTTCCAAGGCCTTCTCGCCTTCGTCGGGAAAGAGCTTCTCGATGTCGCGACGTGCCAGCACATGCACGCCGCGTCGATCGAGCTCTGCCAACCTTCGGATCAGGTCAATTTTCTTCATAAGTAATCTTAATCCCTAATATTTAATAGGGTAGAAGATTACTTATTGTAAATCAGAGCATCCGTAAATCGTCAATACCTTGGTGTCTGCCTGTGGGGTGACTTGGTTTTGCCTTCAGTGCTAACCTAGCCCCATGAACATTTCTTTTTGGCAGCTTGGCAGCCGCACTCTGTGGCGCGACTTGCGCTCGGGCGAATTGCGCCTGCTGGTGCTGGCGGTGACGCTGGCGGTGGCGGCTCTCACGGCCGTTGGCTTTTTTGCTGACCGCTTGCAAGGCGGCATGCAGCGCGATGCGCGGCAGCTGCTGGGTGGTGACGCGGTGATCGTCAGCGACAACCCGCCGCCGCCGGCCTTTGAGGCCAAAGCCCGCGGCCTGGGGTTGCAGGTGGTGGAGACCCTGGGTTTTCCGACCATGGCGCGCGCCACCGAGGCCAGAGGCGGCAACAGCAAGTTGGTGGCCTTGAAGGTGGTCGCACCCGGCTACCCGCTGCGCGGCAGGCTGCGGGTGGCCACACAGCCCGAGGGTGTTGGCGATCTGACGCGCGACATCCCGGCGCCCGGTCAGGCCTGGGTGGAAGCGCCGCTGCTCGAAGCCCTGGGGCTGGCCTTGGGCGATGAGTTGCTGCTGGGCGACATCAGCCTGCGGGTGACGCGGCTGATCGTCAACGAGCCCGACCGCGGTGCCGGTTTCATGAACTTTGCGCCGCGCGTGATGATTCACCGCGCTGATCTGGCCGCCACCGGCCTGGTGCAGCCCGCCAGCCGGCTGACCTACCGGCAGGCGGTGGCCGGACAAGACGCTGGCGTTGGCGCCTTTGTGGCCTGGGCCCAGGGCGAGGTCAAGGCCCGCACGGTGCGCGGTGTGCGGGTCGAGTCGCTGCAGGGTGGCCGGCCCGAGCTGGGGCAGACCCTGGAGCGGGCCGAGAAGTTTCTGAACCTGATCGCCCTGCTGGCGGCGCTGCTGAGTGCGGTGGCAGTGGCCCTGTCGGCGCGGAGTTTTGCTGCCAACCACCTCGATGATTGCGCCATGCTGCGGGTATTGGGGCATCTGGCCGGTGCTGTTTGGCATGGGCATGGGCCTGACGCTGCTGCTGGCTTTTGGCCTGCCACCGGTGCTGCAACTGGCGCAGGTGCCGCCGCTGAGGGTGATCCGGCGCGATGTGGGCCGGCTCAAGCCCGCCTCGCTGGGGGTGCTGGCGGTGGGGGTGGCCGGATTTGCCGCCCTGTTGCTGGCTGCTAGCAGCGACCTGACGCTGGGCCTGATCGCCGTGGGTGGTTTTGCCGGTGCCACGGCTGTGTTTGCTCTGTTGAGCTGGGTGGCCGTCAAGCTGTTGCGCTGGCAGGTCAACGAGAGTACGGCACCACGCTGGCTGGTGTTGGCCACGCGGCAGATCTCAGCCCGGCCGGCCTACACGGTGGTGCAGGTCAGTGCCCTGTCGGTGGGCCTGCTGGCGTTGGTGCTGCTGGTGCTGCTTCGCACCGACCTGATCAACAGCTGGCGCAAGGCCACCCCGGCCGACGCGCCCAACCGCTTTGTCATCAATATCATGCCGGAGCAGGGTGATGCCTTTCGCCAGGCCCTGACTGAGTCTGGTGTGTCACGGTTTGACTGGTACCCGATGATCCGCGGCCGGCTGGTGGCGGTGAACGGCCGCACCGTGACGCCGGACGACTACGCGGATGAGCGCGCCCGCCGTCTGGTGGACCGCGAGTTCAACCTGTCGCACAGTGCCGCCAAGCCGGTGCAAAACCTGGTGGTGGCTGGCCGCTGGGTGGAGGAAGAGGCCGGCGCCATCAGCGTCGAAGACGGTCTGGCCAAGACCCTGGGTCTGAAGCTGGGCGACGCGCTGCTGTTTGACATTGGCGGCGTGCAGACCGAGGCCCGCATCACCTCGCTGCGCAAGGTGGACTGGGGCTCGCTGCGCGCCAACTTCTTTGCCATGTACCCGGTCAGCCGCATGGCCGACGTGCCCAGCACCTACATGGGCGCCTTCAAGGCCCCGGCCACGCCGGGCTTTGACAACGCGCTGGTGCGGCGTTTCCCCAACATCACCAACGTGGACATGAGC
>RFWA01000434.1 GCA_009922295.1 Betaproteobacteria bacterium | reverse complement strand
CATTGCCTGGGATACCAAGACCGAGGTGGCGCAACTGGGCGATCTCAATGGCCGTGTCCACGCCGAGGGCGTCACCAAGGGCATGGCCAAGATCGAGACCGACATCGACGCCTGCGAGGTGGTGCTGCAACTGGCGCCAGAGACCAATGGCCACGTGGCCGTCAAGGCGTGGCAGGCCCTGTCCAAAATAACGGGGCGCGAGCACAGCCATCTGGCGCTACACCGCGAGGACGAAAAAATCCGCTTTAGGGACATTCAGGCGCAACCCCGCAAGATCATTTCCAGCCCGACCTGGTCGGGCCTGGAGAGCGAAAAGGTCAGCTACAACGCCGGGTATACCAATGTGTATGAGCTGATCCCCTGGCGCACCCTGACCGGTCGTCAGCACTTCTACCTGGACCACCCCTGGATGATCGCCTTTGGTGAAGGCCTCAGCAGTTACCGCCCCCCGGTCGACCTGAAGACCATTGACGACATCATCGGACGCAAGCCCAACGGCAACAAGGAGATTTCGCTCAACTTCATCACGCCGCATCAGAAGTGGGGCATCCACTCCACTTACACCGACAACCTGATGATGCTGACGCTGAACCGGGGCGGCCCGGTGATCTGGCTGAGTGAAGACGACGCCAAAGTGGCTGGCATTGCCGACAACGACTGGGTGGAGTTGTTCAACACCAATGGCGCCATCGCGGCGCGGGCGGTGGTGAGCCAGCGCGTGAACCCCGGCATGGTCATGATGTACCACGCCCAGGAAAAAATCATCAACACGCCGGGCGCCGAGATCACCGGTATTCGCGGTGGTATTCACAACTCGGTCACCCGCATTGTGACCAAGCCCACCCACATGATCGGTGGCTACGCGCAGTTCAGCTATGGCTTTAATTACTACGGGACCATAGGCACCAACCGCGACGAGTTTGTGGTGGTTCGCAAGATGCGCAACATTGACTGGCTTGATGGCGAAGCCCCCGCCACCGTCCAGGCCTGAGCCCAGGTCAGCCGCGCTGCCCCCACTGGAGATCAATCATGAAGATACGCGCACAAATCGCGATGGTGCTGAACCTGGACAAGTGCATTGGTTGCCACACCTGTTCAGTCACCTGCAAGAACGTCTGGACCAGCCGTCCTGGCATGGAATACGCCTGGTTCAACAACGTTGAGACCAAACCTGGCATTGGCTACCCGAAGGAGTGGGAAAACCAGGACAAATGGCAGGGCGGCTGGACCCGCAAGGCGGACGGCAGCTTAGAGCCGCGCCAGGGCGGCAAATGGAAGCTGCTGATGCGCATTTTCTCTAACCCGAACATGCCGCAGATTGACGACTACTACGAGCCCTTCACCTTTGACTACGACCATCTGCAGTCGGCGCCAGAGTCCAAGGCCACGCCCACGGCACGACCGCGCAGCCTGATCACCGGCAAACGCATGGAGAAAATTGAGTGGGGTCCGAACTGGGAGGAGATTCTGGGCGGCGAGTTCTCCAAACGCAGCAAAGATGCCAACCTATCCAACTTTGACCAGGTTCAAAAAGAGATGGTCGGGCAGTTTGAAAACACCTTCATGATGTATTTGCCACGGCTGTGTGAGCATTGCCTCAACCCGGCCTGCGTGGCCTCCTGCCCTTCCGGCTCCATCTACAAACGCGAGGAAGACGGCATTGTGCTGATCGACCAAGACAAGTGCCGTGGCTGGCGCATGTGTGTGTCGGGCTGCCCCTACAAGAAGATTTATTACAACTGGAAAAGCGGCAAGGCCGAAAAGTGCATCTTTTGCTACCCCCGCATTGAAGCTGGCCAGCCCACCGTGTGTTCAGAGACCTGCGTTGGTCGGATTCGTTACCTGGGCGTGGTGCTGTACGACGCCGATCGCATCCAGGAGGCCGCCAGTGTTGCCAACGAGCAGGACCTGTACCAAGCCCAGCTCGATATCTTTTTAAACCCCAACGACCCTGCCGTGATAGCGCAAGCCCGCCTGGACGGTATTCCGGAATCATGGCTCGCTGGCGCGCGCAACAGCCCGGTCTACAAAATGGCGGTGCAGTGGAAGGTGGCGCTGCCGCTGCACCCCGAATACCGAACCTTGCCGATGGTCTGGTACGTGCCGCCACTGTCGCCCATCACCTCGGCCGCCAACGCGGGGCATATTGGTACCAATGGCGAGATCCCTGATGTGGCCCAAATGCGCATACCGGTGCAGTACCTGGCCAATTTGCTGACGGCGGGCGAGACGGCACCGGTGGTGCGTGCGCTTGAACGCATGCTGGCGATGCGGGCCTACCAACGCAGCAAGCATGTGGATCAGGTGCAAAACCTGGCGGTGCTGACGCAGACCGGGCTGACGGTGGCTGAGGTGGAGGAGATGTACCAGATCATGGCCATTGCCAACTATGAAGACCGGTTCGTGATCCCCAGCACCCACCGCGAGTATGCAGAAAACACCTTTGACCTGCGTGGCGGCTGCGGATTCTCGTTTGGCAATGGTTGTTCGGACGGTACCAGCGAGGTCAGCCTGTTTGGCGGCACCAAGACGCGCACGATTCCCATCAAGGCCATGGTTTGAGCATCAGGAGATTTCCCAT
>RFWA01000433.1 GCA_009922295.1 Betaproteobacteria bacterium | reverse complement strand
AAATCGGGCATGCAGGTGATCGAGGTGGTGGACATGGCACCGTTCCAGAAGCTGACGTCTGATGCCATCGCCAAATCTTTTGGCGAGAAAAACGGCACGGTGCTGCTCAAGGCGATTGAGGGTACCAAGTAATCCTTACCCAGCCGGCTCGCCTGTCATCAGGCAGCCGGCGCTTCTGTCTGCCCGTGTATGAAAACTCTGAACAATCTGTTCTTCAAACTTGCCGAGATGCTGTTGGTGACCATGCTGGCAGTCATGGTCGTCATGGTGTTTGGCAATGTGGTGCTGCGCTATGGCTTCAACTCCGGAATCATCAGCTCCGAGGAACTGTCCCGCTATTTGTTCATCTGGATCACCTTTCTGGGTGCCATCATTGCATTTCGGGAAAACGCGCACCTGGGGCTCGACACCGTGGTACGCCTCTTGCCCAGCAGCGGCAAAAAAGTATTTTTCGCGGTATCGAATATTCTGATGTTCGGTTGCTGTGTTCTGATGTTTTATGGCACCTGGAAGCAGCAGGGCATCAACGCGACCACCCTGTCGCCAGTGACTGAGACGCCCATGAGCTGGGTTTACGGTGTGGGCTATCTCACGAGTGTGGCCATGGGCTTGATGATTCTTGGCAAACTGGTCAGGTTGGCTCGAGGCGGCTTTACCGATGATGATTTGATTCAGGTTCAGGACTCAGAGGACTCTGCAGCGCCGCACATCCCGGGAGCAGCGCGATGACCATCATTATTTTTGTGGGGTCCTTGCTGGCAGCTATGGCCCTGGGGATGCCCCTAGCCTTTTCTCTGCTGGTGTCAGGCGTAGCGCTGATGCTGCATCTAGATGTTTTTGACACCCAGATCGTCTCGCAAAACCTGATCAATGGCGCCGACAACTTTCCTTTGATGGCCGTGCCGTTTTTCATGCTTGCGGGCGAATTGATGAACGCCGGTGGCATGAGCCGGCGCATCGTGAATTCAGCTCTGGTGTGGGTCGGGCATTTTCAGGGCGGCTTGGGCTACGTGGCCGTGTTTGCGGCCATCATCATGGCCAGCCTGTCGGGCTCTGCCGTGGCGGATACTGCAGCGCTCGCAGCGGTGCTGATGCCGATGATGCGCAAGGCCGGCTACCGCATGGACCGGTCGGCAGGGCTGATTGCCGCTGGCGGCATCATCGCGCCGGTTATCCCGCCGTCCATCGGTTTCATCCTGTTTGGGGTGATCGGCGGTGTGTCGATCTCCAAGCTGTTCATGGCTGGGATTTTCCCCGGTCTGCTGATGGGTTTAGCACTGATCATTACCTGGTGGATCGTCGCTCGCCATGACAAGGTGGAAGTGTCACCGCGGGTTCCGATGGGTGAGAAGTTACGAGTCACAGCCGACGCCTTCTGGTGCTATTTGATGGCAGTAACCATCATTGGCGGAATGAAATTCGGCATTTTCACCCCGACCGAGGCGGCGGTGGTAGCCGTGGTCTATTCGTTGCTGGTGGGGCTGTTCATTTACCGCGAGATCAAGCTTCGAGACCTCTACCGCATCACCTTGAACGCCGCCAAGACCTCCTCGGTGGTGATGTTTCTGGTGGCCGCAGCTTTGGTGTCAGCCTGGCTGATCACGGTCGCCAATATTCCAGCTCAAATGGTTCAGTTGATGGAGCCTTTCGTCGACAACAAGATGCTGTTGATGGCGATGCTGATGCTGCTGGTTTTGGTTGTCGGTACGGCACTGGATTTTGCCCCAACCGTTTTGATTCTGACGCCGGTTCTGATGCCGCTGGTGCGCCAGGCCGGCATTGATCCGGTCTACTTTGGCGTGCTGTTCATCATCAATAACGCTATCGGCCTGCTAACACCGCCGGTCGGTACCGTGCTCAACGTCGTATGTGGCGTGGGGCGTATCCCCATGCATGATGTCATCAAGGGGGTCATGCCTTTTCTTGTGTCGCAAGTGGTCGTGATGGGTCTGTTGGTCGTCTTTCCTGGGCTGGTGATGGTGCCCTTGCGCTGGTTGACCACGTGAGAGGCCATGACAATTCTTGATTCATTCCGGCTGAATGGCCGTATTGCGCTGATTACCGGGTCTTCGGGTGGCATTGGCTTGGCGCTTGCACGCGCACTGGGCCAGGCCGGTGCACAGGTGATCCTCAATGGCCGCAACAGTGAGAAACTTGAAGCCGCAACCCGGCAGTTGCGCGGGGAAGGTCTGATTGTGAGTACATCGGTGTTTGATGTCACGGACGCCGCTGGCGTCAGTGCGGCCGTCGAGGCCATTGAGGCTGATTTGGGTCCGATCGATGTGCTGGTGAATAACGCTGGGATCCAAATCCGCAACCCCTTGCATGAGTTTGCCGATGCCGACTGGCACACGCTGATGCGAACCAACCTGGATAGCGCGTATTTTGTAGGTAAGACGGTAGCGCAAAAAATGATACCTCGGCGTCGCGGCAAGATCATTAATATTTGCTCCGTACAAAGTGAACTAGGCCGCCCTGGCATTGCGCCTTACACGGCCAGTAAAGGAGCATTGAAAATGCTGACCAAGGGCATGGCAATCGACTGGGGCCCTTACGGTATCAATGTCAACGGGCTTGGCCC
>RFWA01000432.1 GCA_009922295.1 Betaproteobacteria bacterium | reverse complement strand
CGCACTGCGCCACACACTGGGCCTGGATCGGCCCCTGTTGGTGCAATACCTGTCGTTTCTGCAGCAAATCGCAGGATTTGATCTAGGCCAGTCTGTGGTGCAGAACGTGCCGGTGTCGACCATCATCGCGTCGCGTTTGCCCTACACGCTGCAATTGGCCGCCGGCGCCTTGACGGTGGCCTGCGGGCTCGGCATCCCGGTGGGCATTGTGCTGGCCCTTTACCGCCAAACTGTCGCTGCACGCATGCTTGCCGGGCTGGTCTTTGCGGCGCAGAGCATGCCCACCTTTTGGAGCGGCATCATGCTGATCATGCTGTTTGCCGTCACCTTGGGGTGGTTGCCGCCGTCCTCGGTGGGTGGTTTCGAGAACCTGATCATGCCCTCAGTGGCACTGGGCTTGCTCAGCATGGCCACCTTCGCCCGCATCACCCGTACCGCTATTTTGGACGAACTCACCCGAGACTACGTCCGCAGTGCTCGCGCCCGTGGCGCGACCATGGGCCGTATGTTGGTGCGCCATCTCGCCCGCAATGCCTCGATCCCGGTGATCACAGTTGCTGCGATCGAGATTTCCAATTTGCTCGCCGGCGCGGTGATTGTGGAGACCGTTTTTGCTTGGCCCGGCTTGGGGCAGGTGACGGTGCAGTCGATCCTGGCGCGGGACTTCATGGTGGTGCAGGGCGTGGTGCTGATGGGCGCCTTTGTGACCATTGCGCTGAACCTGCTGGCAGACATCCTGTACAGCGTGGTGGACCCCCGTATCCGGCTCGACGGGGTGCGGCGATGAGCGCAGCAGCGCTCGCTTCATCACCCGTCGCGCGCCCGCGCCGACCGGTGAACCTGGCGCTCTGGCTGCCAGTGACCGTGATGCTCTTGTTCGTGCTGGCTGCGCTCGCCGCACCGCTGATCGCGCCTTATGACCCGACCGCCCAAAATCTGCTGGGCCGCCTGAAGCCGCCCGGCACTACTTCCCGCGCCTTTCACTACTGGCTGGGCAGCGATGAACTGGGCCGCGACCTGCTCACCCGCCTGATCCATGGCGCGCGGGTGTCGCTGGCGGTGGCGTTCACAGCCGCCCTGTTGTCGGGCACTGTGGGTGTCGTGCTGGGCATGTTGGCTGGTTACCTGCGCGGCTGGGTCGAGGGCTGGCCATCATCACGGTGGCGGTGCTGGGCCCGGGGCTGGTGAATGTGATCGTGGTGCTGGCACTGACGCGCTGGCCCCGGTACGCGCGCGTCGCCTACGGCCAGACGCTCAGCATTGCCAACACGCCTTATGTGCGGCTGGCGACCCTGATGGGTGCCGGGCCGCTGCGCATTCTGTTTCGACATGTGCTGCCCAACATTCTTGGCGCCGTGATTGTGGTGGCGACCTTGGAGTTCGGCCTGATGGTGTTGTTTGAGGCCGGTCTGTCGTTTCTGGGCCTGGGCGTGCAACCCCCCACCGCCAGCTGGGGCTCGATGCTGAGCACTGGCCGCAACTACTTGGCCAACGCCTGGTGGATCGCCACCTTCCCTGGTATGTGCCTGTTCACGCTGGTGCTGGCCATCAACATGATCGGCGACGCTTTGCGTGACCGGTTCGACCCACGACTGCATTAGGAGCAAAACATGGACTATTTTTCTGACCTGGCCGGTAAACGGGTACTTGTCACCGGCGCCTGCGGTGTCATAGGGCGCTGGATCGTTGCGGCTTTCCAGGAAGCCGGTTGCGAGCTGTGCCTGACCGATACCTCGCAGGCCGCACTGGCCCAGTTGGCGGACCAGACCGGCCTGCGCGGCAAGGGCTTCGCCTGGGCCGCCGACCTGACCGATGAGGCCTCGATCAATGCCTTGGTCGCCGAGGTCGGCAGCCGATGGGGTTCTGCCGACGTCCTGGTCAACAATGCCGGCATCTACCCGAGCGGTTTTTTGCTGGACATCTCGACCCAAGAGTTTGACGAAATTTTCGCCATTAACCTGCGTGCGCCCTACATCCTGACCAAGGGCGTGGCGATCCAGATGATCGGCAAGGGCGTCAAGGGCTCCATCATCAACATCTCGTCGGGGGCCTCACGCAAAATGCGCCGCACCGTGGTGCCTTATTGCACCTCCAAGACGGCGCTTGACCGGCTGACCAAAGGCTTTGGCGTGGAGCTGGCCGAGTACGGCATTCGTGCCAACACCCTGGAGCCCGGCTTCATGGCTGGCAGCGCGGTCAGCCCCCTGACGGAGGCCCATATCCAGAAGACCGTGGCCGCTATCCCGCTGGGGCGCCATACCTCGGCGGCGGACGTGCGCAACGGCCTGTTCTACCTGGCCAGCGACGCCTCGGCCTACGTCACAGGTGCCACGCTGACCATTGATGGCGGCAACTCCATCGGTTCGATGGAGGTCCACCAAACCAAGAAGTCAGCCCTATGAGGTGCGGTGTATGACCACCCCAGTGAACCGTTCTTCGCCCTGGCCTGCCTATGCTTGGCCGCAGGGGCGTTCCAGCGCCTTTTGTTTCACGGTGGACGTTGACGCCCATTCCCCCTTGCTGTGGGGCCTGCGCGAGCAACCCGCCTCCAAGCTGGTGGGGCAGTTCGAACAGCGTTTGTTTGG
>RFWA01000431.1 GCA_009922295.1 Betaproteobacteria bacterium | reverse complement strand
AGGCGCCCGGTGATGCTGATATAGCCGTCTTCATCCATAACGCCTTGGTCCCCGGTGCGGAACCAGCCGTTCTCAAAGGCTTCTTCATTGGCCTTGGGGTTGTTTTCGTAGCCTGCAGTGACATTGGCGCCGCGGATCACGATTTCGCCGGTTCCACCGCGCGGCAGGAGCGAGCCGTCGTTGTCCATGATGGCAATTTCCGGCCCAGCGGCAATGCCCACCTTGCCCGGCTTGCGCACGGCTGGGGGCATGGGGTTACACGCCATTTGGTGGGTTGCCTCCGTCATTCCGTAGGCTTCGATCAGCGGCGCGCCAAAAATCTGTTCCAGTTCGGCGATCACCTGGGGCGGCATCGATGACGACGAGGAGCGCAGAAAGCGCAGTGGATTGCGAGCGATGATGTCCTGGTTGCCCTTGGAGCGGCTCACGATGGCTTGGTGCATGGTCGGCACCGCGGTGTACCAGGTGGGTTTGGCCTCATCCATCCAGCTGAAAAATTTCAGCGCATTGAAGCCCGGTGTGCAAAAAACCTGGGAGCCTGCTGCCAGCGGCGCCAGTACCCCGGCGATCAAGCCGTGAATGTGGAACAAGGGCATCACATTCAGGCCACAGTCTTGGGCTGTGAACTGCAGGGAATTGCGAATATTGGTGGCCGAGGCTACCAAGTTGCTCTGCGACAAGGGGACGATTTTGGGTCTTGACGTGGTGCCCGAGGTGTGCAGAACCATGGAAACATCGCCGGGCTCGGCATAGCCCGTGCGTTCTGCCTGCCCTGTCGCAGTGTCCCCACCGCGCGGCTGCAGGTGGAAATAGCCGGCACCCCGCTCTGAGCCTGCGATCAGGTCAATGACGCGAACGCCCATTTTCTGGGCCACATCCACGGCTGCCGAAGTGCTGCCTTTTTCCACAATCAGGGCCCGTGCGTGCAGGTCGGACAGGTAAAACTCGAATTCGTCGGTGCGATACGCTGGATTGAGCGGTGCGCTGGTCACGCCGCTGGCACAAGCCATAAAGCAGGTTGCCATCTCTGGGCCATTGGGCAGCACGATCGCCACCCGGTCGTTGCGGCCTATGCCGATAGCGTTGAGTTGTGCGATCGTTTCTGCGATCAGGCTGCGCAAGGCACCAAAGCCCAGCGGAGATTTCCCGGGCGCAGAGATCGCGGGGGCATCATCAGCGCCATTGGCTAACAGGTCACGCAACACCAATGACATAGCAAATTACTCCGTGTAGGTTAACCCTCAATTTTCATACTTTTTCTATCGGAAGGAATACAGGGGAAGCCCTAGGTTCTGTTCAGTCAAGGACGTTTGTCCTGGTCCACAAGCGTTCTCAGCTGGCGATACAAAAGCTATCAAATAAATAGCTTAAACCCCAATAGGGACGGGGGCTGGAGGCCAATTTGATTCATGGATCCCCGCCTGACCGCCGAAGCCTCAGGACACCGTCTGGTAGTACAGGTTTTGCGGGTGCTTGGCTTGGGCGAAGAACAGCCAGCGTTCGGCCAGCAGGCCGGGGGCTTGCAGCAGGGCGGCCAGCAGCCAGGGCCAGGCACCGGCGTTCACTAGGCCCCAGCCCATCAGCAGCACCGGCAGGCCAAAGGCCAGCATCTGAAAGCCCCAGCGCACATGGCGCAGCGCAGCGGCGCTGGCGCCGTGGAAAAATTCGCGGGTATTAAAAGACCCGGCCGACATGCCCATGGACTTTTGCACCAGGCGCTCGCTGCGGATGCCGGTGGCCGACTGCAGGTTGGATTTGTGGCGCAGCAGGCTGTTGCGGCGCAGGCTTAAGCGGCGGGTGGCCCAGGCCAGCCAGGTCACGGCAAAGGCCCAGGGGCCGGTCGCGCGCAGCAGCGCCTGCTCACTGCTCAGGCCGGCCAGTGCGCAGCCCAGCACCAGCCCGGCCGACAAGCCGATCAAGATGAAGTTGACGATGGTCAGCGGATGCGCCCATTCCTCAATGAAGCGCAGGCAAGCGTAAATCATGGCGGTGCAGTACCACAGCGCCAAGGCGCTCAGGACCACCAGGGCAGGCAACAAGACCCTGCCCAGCGAACCCATACCGCCACCCACCAGCACCAGCCACCACAGCGCGACCAGCCCGATGAAGGCCGGCAACAGAATCACCTCGCGCGACATCCATGAGGTTCGCCACATCAGCACCGCACGCCAGGCGCGCATCTTGTGCCCCAGGTCAGCACCAGCAGGCCCTGCCCGGTGCCGGCCAGGGTGGTGAAAAACAGAATCGAAAAAGCGGGATGCATGGTGCCTCAGCTTTCCTTGGCCGGCGTGACACGCCGCGGCAAATACTGGTTGGCCGGCTGGGTCTCCCACTCGGGCATCAGCGCGTAGCCACCGCGTTCGCGAATGGCTTTGGAGACCTCGGAATCAGGGTCCTTCACGTCTCCAAACAGGCGGGCGCCGGTGGGGCAGGCCTTGACGCAGGCTGGCTTGCGATCCTCCTTGGGCAGGTGCTCGTCGTAAATACGGTCCACGCACAGCGTGCACTTGGTCATCACCTGGCGCTCTTCGTCAAGCTCGCGCGCGCCGTAGGGGCAGGCCCAGGCGCAGTACTTGCAGCCGATGCATTTGTCGTAGTCGACC
>RFWA01000044.1 GCA_009922295.1 Betaproteobacteria bacterium | reverse complement strand
TTCGCCGAGACGGTACCCGCCTGACAGCGGGGGTCGATCGTCAGTGATTGGCGCGGCGTTTAAGCCAGCGCATCGCGCTACCCAAGAGGGGTAGTTTTTCATACAGCTCTTCGGCGGCGTCCCAGTAGTCGCGGTGCAGCGTCACCAGGCCCGTGCTGGCAAAAACCAAGTGCGAGGCGCCCAGGATGATCTGGTGCTGTGCTGGCCGATAAGTCCGGAACCGGAAATGGAACTCCCAGGTTAGAAAGCACTGATCCCCTTGTACCACCTGCTGCGTCACCACAAAACGTGGCTCGTGCAGTGACGCGAACATAGGGTCAAAAATGCGTTTGATTGCTGGCACGCCCGTCACGTCATTGAACGGGTCCTTGAAGCGCGCTTGCCCATCGTAAATCTGACCAATGCCAGCCACGCTGTCGGGCGTCAGGGTTTCAAAGAAGGTGACGACGCGCGCCACGTTAGTGGCCATGTCCAGGGGTGTTGTATTCATTGGGTGACCCGCCGAACCAAGGCGAAAAAAAGGCGGTCAGGCAGCAGGCGCAGCGCCTGCATCCACAGGGTGAAACGCTTGGGAAAGTGCAGTTCGAAGGTGCCGCTGCGCCAGCCGGCCAGCATGGCGTTGGCGGCCTGTTCCGGCGTGATCAGGGCGGGCATGCTGAAGGCATTGCCAGCGGTTAAAGGGGTCTCTACAAAGCCGGGGTTCACAATCGAGACCCCCAAGCCACGCGGGCGCACATCGAGATAAAGGTTTTCTGCCAGGTTGATCAGTGCCGCTTTGGTCGGGCCGTAGGCCAGGCTGTTGGGCAGGCCGCGGTAGCCAGCCACGCTGCCAACCAGGCTGATGTGGCCTCGACCGCGTGCCAGCAGAGACGGCAACACAGCGTCCAACAGGTACACGGCCCCGAGGTAATTGACTGCCAGGTGGCGCTGCATGTCGGCAACGTCTATGGCTTCAGCCCGCATTGCCTGGTAGTGGCCTGCACAATAGACCACGCAGTCGAGCGGCCCTTGCACCAGCAAGTTGGTGGCAGCTCGGGACACTGCCGCTGGGTCGGTGGCATCCAGCGTCAGCGCTTGACTGCCAGGGTGCTGCGCTACGAAGGCATCGAGAGCCTCCGCCTTGCGGGCTGACACGGTCACCCGCGCACCGGCTCGGTGCAGTGCTGAGGCGGTGGCCCGCCCGATGCCAGTGGATGCACCAACAATCCAGACCGTCTGGCCCTGCCAGTCACGCAGGGGCGGGTTGAGAGGAGCAAAGAACGACATAGCTCGTCGCTCAGCGTTTCACGAACGACAGGGTGACCTCGCCCAGTCGCACGCCCAACTTGCTCATGGCGGCTTTATTGAGCATGACTTTGTCCGTCATCAGGTACATCCAGTCATCGAACTGCACCTCGAACACATTGCCTCCAACAGGCAGGTTCAGGGTGTACGTCCAATGAAAAGTGTTGCCCCGGGTCTCGCCACGGGCTTCTCCCACCACATCGTCGGCGTGGCCGCTGAATCGACCATCGCCGAGCTTGCGCAGTCGCCAGATGCGCTTTTGCGTGCTGCCGTCAGAATAGCGGAAGTCTTCATCCAGCACGCCCTCGTTGTCCTTCCAGGTACAGACCATGACGACGGTGAATCGCTTGACCACGGTGCCCGAGCGGTCAGTGAAGACGCCATAGGCGTCCAGCGTGCCGTTGAAATACTGCGTCAGGTCGAGCAGTGGCTTGTCTTGGGCATAGGTCTCGATCTGTTGCGAGGCACAAGCGCCCAGTAGCAGGGTGGGAGGGGCTGCTGCTGCAGCGGCAAGCAAGAGGCGTCGTTTCATGGCGTTCTCCGGATGATCATGGTGTATAACAGTGTCGCGGCTAGCAGCTTGAGGGCACAGGGCAGCAGGCAATAGGCCGCAGAGAGTGTCGCCAGGGCCGCCCCGTCACGGCTGCCAGGTTGATAACCGAAGGCTGCCAGCGCTGGCAGCGCCAGGCCGGCCGCGAGGGCTAGGTTGAGTTTGCTCGCAAAATTCCACCAGCCAAAGTAGCTGCCCTCTTGCGCGCCCTGGTCACCGCTTTTGGCGATGTGGCCTGCCAGAAGCGCTCCTGGCACAGCCAGGTCCGCGCCCAGGCCGATGCCGGACAGCGCACACACGGCGGCGAAAGCCGCAGTGTCACCCGCGCCCAGACCGGCGGCAAAGACGAAGACGGCAATCGACAACAGCATGCCCAGTCCCCAGGCGCGCGCCAGCCCGAGTCGGCCGATCATCTGCAACCAGACCGGGATCGAGAAGGCTGCCGCTACAAAATAAGCGCCCAGGAACAGTGGTTCGGCAGCGGGCGGGGCTTGCAGCACGTCTTGAACAAAGAACAGCAGCAGCGTTGCCGGAACGGCGCTGGCGATACCGTTGACCATGAAAACCGTCAAGAGTTGCCGGAACCCCGGTCGTGACCAGGGCAGCCAGAGCGAGCGCCCATCGCGCTCGGTGGCTACCGGCGGCGCGGCCGCTGGCTTTGGCGGGGGGGCCTGGGTCCAAGCCAGCCAGCCCAACCCGATGGCTGCAAAAAAAATGCCGACGGTCGCTGGCAGGCCCAGTGCGATGGGGCTGATGGAGGCCAGTATCACGCCGGCCAGGCCAAGTCCCTCACGCCACGCCACTATTCGGCTGCGTTGCACTTCGTCGCCACCAAGCCTGGCGCCCCAAGACTGATGCATCACACTCAGCGCGCTGAATGCAGCATAGGTCAACATCAGGCAGGCGCCAGCCCAAGCCAGCAAGGCGTCCGCCGCTTGCACCGGCGGGAAGAACAGCAGGGCAAAGCCCAGGCCCAGAAGCGCGGATGCCACCGCCGCTGCGCCCAGCACGCTGCGCGCCGAGCGTTCAAACAAGCGGTCGCTCCAGCGCCCGATCAGCGGGTCGATTAGCGCGTCAAACAGGCGCGCGCCAAGCAGCAGGGCTCCCAGCGCCGCAAGGGGTACGCCGAAGTGACGTGCATAGTGGTTCGGCAGCAGCACGTACAGCGGCAAAGCCACAAAGGCCAGCGGCAATCCCATCAGCCCGTAACGCCAGCCTGCGCGCCAGCTAAAATTTGTGCCGATTACGCCGCTGGCACTCATGGCGCGGCGCGGTCCAGAAGGGCATTGCGCAATTTCGGTTCACTGGTGGATTCGCTCAGCCAGATATCGAAGAACTTGTCACCAAAGTCCGAGTCACTGATGCCCCCGATGCTGCGACCTTGATGCCAGAACGCCACACCGCCAGGCGGGTGCAAAGCCGTAATGCGATCGCCCGCAGCCACATCGGGCAGCACCTCTTGTAGTACGGTGAGCCACACTCGCGCTGTCTCTGGCGCGACCTGGTGCATTCGACGGATCTCCTGCAAGGAGCGCTGCGCGATGTCTCTGGCAGTGAAGGCACGCAGATAGCTCAGGCACAGGGCAAAGCGCTGTTGGCTGATTTGGGCGACCTTGAAGTCGGGCAGCGCCCAGAGACTGGCGTCATAGACTGAGAATCCGAAGTACCGCAGCCGCCCGCTGCCGATCAAACGGGCTCCGGGGATAGCACCAAGCACCTCGGCAGGCGGTGCCGGTAGCGGGTCTTTCGCCAGGGCACCAAAAGTGCTGGTGCTGGCCAAACCGCCCAGTACGGCATGGCTAAGCAAGTTGCGGCGAGTCGGCATGGCTTGGCCTGTCTGTCATACGCGAGTCGACTTCTGCAGTGTGTATTGCAAGACATCAATGTTGCCTTCACAGAAAGCAGCCTCGCAGTAAGCCAAATAAAATTCCCAAATTCGCATGAAACGCTCGTCAAAACCTCCCTGCAGTACCTGGCTGCGCGCGCCCAGAAAGGCTTCGCGCCAGCGCTTCAGAGTTTCGGCATAGTCAGGTCCAAACGCGTATTCGTCCACCACCTCGAATCCGGCCGCCCGAGCTTGTTCCCGGAACTCGCGGGGGCAGGGTAGGCAGCCGCCCGGGAAGATGTATTGTTGAATGAAGTCTGTGCCGCTCACATAGCGCTCAAACAGGGCGTCGTCAATCACGATGCTTTGGACGCAGGCCCGACCGCCGGGCTTGAGCAGCCGCGCCAGCGTGGCGAAGTAGGTTGGCCAGTAGGCGCGTCCCACGGCTTCAATCATCTCGATCGAACAGATGGCGTCAAAAGGCGGATCTTGGATATCACGGTAGTCCTGCAACCTCAGGTCAGCCCGGTCCGCAACACCCAGGCGCTGCAGTCGCGCGCGCGCAAAGGCCAATTGTTCGGTGCTCAGCGTGACCCCGACCAGCGAGGCGCCAAAGGTGGTGGTGCTCATCTCCGCCAGTGCGCCCCAGCCGCAGCCGACCTCCAGCACCCGATCGCCGGCCTTGACCTGACACAGTTCCAGGGCGCGCCGCACCTTGGCTGATTGCGCTTCGGACATGGATTGGTTCAGGTCGCCGGCAAAAATAGCCGACGAGTAATTCATGGTGTCGTCCAGCCAAAGCCGATAAAAAGCGTTGCCCAGGTCATAGTGGGCGTGAATATTTTTTTGGCTGTTGGCTCGTGTGTTACGGTTGAGAAGGTGCTTGATGCGGTAAAAAAGGCGACCTGCCCATGACCCGTAAATTGCTGATTCCACCGCCGCGCGGTTTTTCACCAGCACCCGCAGCAGCTCGGTCAGGTTGGGGGTACTCCAATGCCCGGCGATGAAACTTTCGGCAAAACCGATGTCACCCGATTTGAGAGCCGCCGCGCAGGGTTGCCAGTTGTGCAGATGCAAGGCCGCATGCGGCGCTGCATCGCCGCCGAAACGCTGCATCGTGCCATCGGGCAACTGCAGCGTTAGGCTGCCGTGTTGCAGGCGCTGCAACAGCTGGAGCACGGCACGACCCGCTGCGGGCGTGCCTTGGGGGATGGAAAAAGGGGTCGCGGTACGGGTGTTCATCGGGGGCCTGGGCTCAGCGGGTGGTCAGCACGGTCGGGGGAACCGGCTTGGTGAAAAACGGGACACGTTTGGCAAACAGCTTGAGGGCCTGCCAGTGGATGCGCAGCACCACGCCCAGCGTCATGGCCGGATAACGCCAAAGTGCGTGGCGCATGGCATCGGCATCGAGCACTTGCAAAGTGCCGCAGACGCTGGTCTGCAGCAGCGGCCCGCTGGCGTCATCGTAGTCAATGCGGCCGACCGTGCGGCGACGCGTCGGATCGATCATGAAACGGAAACGGTAGTCACCCTCGACCGGACAGAACGGGGAGACGTGAAACACCTTGGCCGCACGCTGCTCCACGCCGAAGCGCGGCGCGTCGAGCAGGTAGCAGTGCCGCTCGCCAAAGGTGTTGTTCACCTCGACCACGATGGCGCGCAGCTGGCCATCGGCACGGTGGCAGTACCAGAAACTGACCGGTTTGAAAGTGTGGCCCAGCACGCGCGGGTAGCAGTGCAACCAGACTTCGCCGTCCGCGCCCTCGATGCCCTGTGCCAGCAGCAGTTCATCGAGCCAGGCCAGGGCGCCTCCCTGCGCCGGCCCGCGGCCGTCGCCGTGATCGGCATCGAAGAAACTCAGGGGCGCCCAGCGGTTGCGCGCCAGGGGGCCACTGCCGTTGCGCTGCAGGCTGCGCATGGGCAGCATCAGGAAATAGGTGGCGTAACTGAAGGCGTTTCGCGCCGGCCTGAGGCGCGCATGGCGCACCTGGCCAAAGCCGATCAGCGGCCCCGGCGCGGCAACGGGTGCCGGTGCCAGACTCATGCCGTGGCTCCTTGCAGCCGCGCTGGCGCGGCTTGCAGCATCGCGGCCACACGCAGGCCGGATTTCAGCCCGTCCTCATGGAAGCCATAACCGGTCCAGGCGCCGCAGAAGTAGGTGTGACGCTGGCCCTGCAATGCGGCCACGCCACGTTGCGCGCGGATGGCGGCCAGGTCGAACACTGGGTGCGAATAGTCAAAACTGGCATGCACCTGGCTCGGGTCAATCACCCGCAGCGGGTTGAGCGAGACCAGCACCGGCTGCGTGAACGGCAGCGGCTGCAACTGGTTGATCCAGTAGTGAAGGCAGACACTCTGCCCTAACCCATCCGCGCGCTCGGCGCTTTCATAATTCCAGGCCGCCCAGGCCCGGCGCTGGCGCGGCAACACCGAGGGGTCGGTGTGCAGCACCGCCCGGTTGGGCTGATAGCGGATGGCGCCCAGTACCGCGCGCTCTGCCTCGCTCGGCTCGGCCAGCAGGGCCAGCGACTGGTCCGAATGGCTGGCCAACACCAGTTTGTCAAAGCGCTCGGTCTGGCCGCCGGAAGTGACCAGCACGCCCTGCTCGTCACGGGCGATGCGCTGCACCGGACAACGCAGGCGCTTGTCAGGGATGCCCGCGGTGATTTTTTCCACGTACTGGCGGGCACCACCGGCCACCGTCCACCACTGCGGCCGGTTGCTGACCTGGATCAGGCCGTGGTTGTGGCAAAAACGGATCAGGGTGGCCAGCGGGAACTCAAGCATCTGATCGGTCGGGCAACTCCAGATGCAGCCCAGCATCGGCAGCAGGTACCAGTCGCGAAAGGCGTTGGAGAAACCCTCCTGACGCAGGAAGTCCGCCAGCGGTTGCATCAACTCGGCATCCCGGTTGCCAAGTGCCAGGGCATTGGCCAGCCGGTTGAAGCGCAGCACATCTGCCAGCATACCCAAAAAGCGCGGACGGACCAGATTGCGCCGCTGGGCAAACACGGTGTTGAGCGAGGACCCGCTCCACTCCAGTACAGAGCGCCCTGGCTGACCCATCACCTGGGCCGAGAACGACATGTCGGAACGGGCAGTGGCCACACCCAGTTCGTCAAACAGGCTGATCAGCTCCGGGTAGGTGCGCTCATTAAAGACCAAAAAACCGGTATCGATACCATGGGTTACCCGCTTGCCGGCCTGGTTCAGGGTCAGGTCTACGGTGTGGGTGTGGCCGCCGAAGTAGTCACCGGCCTCAAACAGGGTGATGTCCGCTTGTCCGCGCAGCCGGTGCGCCACCGCCAGGCCGGAGATGCCCGAACCGACGATCGCCAGTTTCATGCCGCTGTGCCAGGCTGCTGCGGCGTCGGCGCTGGTCCGCTGGTGTCACAAGGACCAGCCGGGCCTGGCGGCAATACGGGGAAAGAGCTTGGCATAAAACGTCTGAGTAACTTTGTGACTGATTGGTAATCTATCACAGGTGCGCCCTTGCCCCGAGCCCTGCGGGGGCAATGAGCCTCAGTTACTGACGGTATTGCGCAGCGTCAGCGGCAGCAGGCGCTTGAGGTTGGGTTTTATCTTGACCCCGTCATAAGGAATACTGGCGATGACCTTGAACTCCGGCCGGACCGTGTCGCGTACGGTTAATTCCGCCTGCGGCATGCCTTTTCGGTTCAAGATCACGACGGCTAGCGGCGTGGTCGTGTTGGCGCCTCGGCGCACCACGATCGCCACCTCCTCAGACTGCAAGCGCACATAAGAGCCCGGAGAGTAGATGCCAACGGCCTTGATCAGAGCCGCACCAGCTTCATCCACCTTGTGGTTTTCGTCAAAGTAGATCGACTTCATGGCCTTGCCCGGAGGCACTGGGCGACGGCCGGCGCGTGGCGACATCGCGGCAGCGAACATATCGGCACGCTGGATCAGCCGCGCCACACGCCCGCCCGCGCTGCGCGGAGCCAATGGCCCGGGTACCGGCGTGTGGTGGTGGCGAACGGCCTCCAGCCAAGTGCTGTCTTGCAGGCCCAGTTTTGTCAGCAGTTCCACACTGCGCTCGGCGTGCTGGCCAACATTGCGCCGTTGCAGTGGCGCCAGTGGCTCGGATTGCTGAGCCAGTCGGTCCTGAAGTTCGGTCATGCCGATGTTCATGGTGAGCGCCGCCTGGCCAAGCAGGGTTTGCTGCTGGGTGGTCCATTGCAGCACCTCGCGCGCCGCAATGCAGCACAGCACACTGACCAGCACCGAGTGGGTGGCGCTGTAGCGCTCCACCTCGACCGAAGCCATCTGCATCAGGGCCATCAGCGCACCGTCGGGGTTGAGCCGGCTGTAACGGCTGATCCGGTGCTCCAGCCGGTCGATCTGCCGCAGAAAGGCCTCATCACGGCTGTTACGCAAAATGGCGTGTGCCTGTTCCTGCACATAGATCCAGTCCGGCTCGGCGTCGTTGTCCATCGGACCGGCGGTGATGGCCCGCTGCAACAGATCGGACGAGCGGCTGGTGGTATCGGCAATCTTGCCAATACGCTCTTCGTTCATCACCATGGTGAGCAGCCGGCTCTGGTGAAAGCGCTGGTGCTCCTCGGAATCCCGAACGTCGATGTAGACGTCGTCCCGCGCACGCAACAGGGTCTGCAACTCGCGGCGGTCGTCGATCACGCTGCCGGAGCGGGCCAGCAGCCTGCCCTCCTTGTCCCACAGCGCAAAGGGCAGCGCGATATCGGTTCGGATCGTGGTGATCTTGACGGGTGTCAGTTCCATAGGTTCAAACCTCGAATCGGGATTCCGGCAGGCGGGTCAGGGGCAACAGTCGCGCAAGGCTGACGTTGACCTTGACCTCTTTGGCTGGCACGCCGGCGGTCACCCGCCACTCCGCGCGACTGGTGTCACGCAGGGATAACTCGGCGTTGGGCAGGCCATAGCGGTTGAGCACCACCGCCACGCGCGGCGCGCTGGTGTTTGAACCACGACGAACTACAACGGCCACCTCACCGCTGGTGAGCCGGACGAAGGATCCCGGCGGGTAGATACCGACCGCCTTGACCAATGCCGCGCCCGCCTCGTCGACCTGGCTGTTCTCGTCAAAGTAGGCGGCCTTCATGGCGTTGCCGGTGCTGGCTGCGGCACGCGACGCCCGAGGTGAGATGGCGGCCGCAAAAATGTCCGCCCTCTGGATCAGCCGTGCCATGCGTTGACCCAGGGTGCGGGCCGCGAGCGGGCCAGGCGCTTTGGCGTGGTGGTCGAGCACCGCCTCCAAGAGGTCGCGGTTTGTCACGCCCAATTGGCGCAACAATGCCTCCGAGTGACTAGGATGCTCCCGAACCAGTTCGCGTTGCTTGGGGTTCAGGGGCTCTTTTTGTTGCGCCATCCGGTCCTGCTGGACCGACATGCCGATGTTCATCGTCAAAGCGGCGTGACACAGCACGGTTTCTTGCACGGCCGGCCATTTCAGGACATCGCGAGCGGCAATGCCACACATCACACTCACCAGCATCGCGTGGGTGCCGCTGTAGCGATCCAGATCCCGAGAGGATAGAAAAAACAGGCTCAGCAGTATCCCGTCGGGGTTGGCTCGGGCAAAGTGGCCAAGGTGGGCCTGCAGTTTCTCCAGTCGCTCACGGAAATTTTGCGGGTTGGAGACCTGTAGCAGAGCATGGGCCTGGTCCTGCAGGTCCATCCAGTCGGCCTCGCTGCTCGGGATATCGCCCAGTTGGTCAGAGACCTTTGAGGCAGCCTGCTCGCGAGCCACGAACGCGCCCATGTCGGTCAGTCGGGTGCTGGCAATTGCACCAAGGGCGCGATTGCCGTGTACCAGTTCATTCAGCCGCTTTTTATAGGCGTTTTGAAAGCGCTCGTATTCGATCGCATCGACCAGCAGCTTGTCACGCTTGCCAAGCATGACCTCGTACTCGCGCGCGTCCTTCAAGGTGTAGCCGCTTCCCGCCACCATCAGACCATTCTCGTCCCAGACCGAAAAGGGCAGCGGCTCGCCGATGCGGATGTGATCGAAAGTAAAGCTGACGCGTCTCATGGTCGATCTAAGATGGCAATTTGGCGTGCTTAGTGTCAAAAGTCATCAGCTTAACCCAATTGGTGACCTGCTAGCATCTTACGAATGAGCAATTCCAATGCCATTTTGGCTCTTTACGACAAAATTTGCGACCCGCGTGACCTGCCAGCGCGCTTGGCGCACCTGCCGCGTCCCTTGGTCTTCACCAACGGCGTTTTTGACGTTCTCCATCGGGGCCATGTGCAGTACCTGACGCAGGCTCGGGCCCTTGGCGCCAGTCTGCTGGTGGCGTTGAACACGGACGCCTCAGCCCGGCGGCTGGGTAAGGGGCCAGACCGGCCACTCAACCCTGAGGATGACCGCGCCGTGGTGATGGCTGCTCTGGGCTCGACCAGCCTGGTCACCTGGTTTGACGAGGACACGCCATTGCAGCTGATCACACAAGTGCGCCCCGACATTCTGGTCAAGGGCGGTGACTACGACATGCAGACTCTGGCCGAAACCGGCGTGGTGGAGGCCTACGGAGGGCGCGCCCTGGCCCTGCCGTTTGTCAGCGGCTATTCCACGACAGCGCTGGTGCAGAAAATTCGACAGTAAAGCATCGTGATCAAGGTCCGACCGGGGCTGATGGGGCAGGGCCAGGCGCACGTCGCAGCCAACGTGTCAGGCGACCCAGCAGGTGCTCCAGGTCATCAATATAAGTAAACACCGCCGGCACCACCAGCAGGCTCAGCAGGGTGGAGGTGATCAGTCCGCCGATCACGGCGATCGCCATCGGTGATCGAAAGCTCGGGTCGGCGCCCCAGCCCAGCGCCAGCGGCATCATGCCAGCCCCCATGGCAATGGTGGTCATGATGATGGGCCGGCTGCGTTTGTGGCAGGCGTCCACCAGCGCCTCAAAACGGGCCATACCGGCCTGGCGCGCAAGAATGGCGTAGTCCACCAGCAAAATCGAGTTTTTGGTGACGATGCCCATCAGCATGATCAGTCCGATCATCGAGGGCATGGACAGGGCGCGGCCGGTCAGCAGCAGCGCGACAAAGGCGCCGCCCATGCTCAGCGGCAGGGCCGCGAGGATGGTGACCGGCTGCATGAAGTCCTTGAACAGCAGCACCAGCACGCCATAAATGCAAAGTACACCGATCAGCATGGCGATACCAAAGCTGGCAAACAGCGCCTGCATCTCCTGCGCGTCGCCAAGCTCGGCGATCTTCACCCCTGGCGGCAGGCTTTTCAGGCTGGGCAGGGCGCGGGCTTCGGTGTTGACCTCGCCCAGTTGGCGGCTACCAAGCTCAACGTCAAAGGTGACGTTGCGGCTGCGGTTGAGCCGGTCGATCTGGGCCGGCCCGCTGTCCATGCTGATGCTGGCCACATGGCCCAGTGGCACCGGGCCGCGCCGCCCCGGCACGCTTAGTCGGGCCAGCGCAGCCAGGTCGGCGCGTACTGCATCCGGCAATTTGACTCGGATCGGCACCTGGCGCTCTGACAGATTGAGCTTGGAGAGGCTGGTGTCGTAATCGCCGGCGGTGGCGACCCGCACAGTTTCGCCGATAGATGCAGCCGTCACGCCGAGGTCGGCGGCGCGCGCCGGATCAGGCCGCACAATGATCTCGGGCCGCACCAGCGAGGCGCTCGACTGCACATTGCCCACGCCCTTGAGGCCGCGCAGCTCGCGCTCCACTTGCTGGGCGGTGGCTAGTAGCGCCACCGGGTCTTCGCTTTGGAGTACCAACTGCATCTTGACGCCAGTGTCGGGCGGGCCGACGGTGAAGCGGGCGCCGGCGACGTCGCTGAGTTTGCGCCTTAACTGGGCTTCGATGGCGGCCATAGAGGTGCTGCGCTGGTCTCGGTGGCTGGTGGTCAATGTCAGCACCGCGCGCCGCGCCTCTGCGGCAGCGCCCGGGGCAAAGGCGTCGCCACTGGAGCCGCCGCCGATTGAACTGAACACGCTTTTGACCTCAGGGTCGGTCATGGCAGCCAACCGAGCCAATTCGGCGACGGCGCGGGTCTCTGCCAGCGTGCTGCCTGGCGGCAGCTCCAGGGTGATCTGGGTCTGGCCCCGGTCGGCCGCCGGCACAAAGCCGGTGGGCAGCAGCGGCACCAGGGCGATAGAGCCAATAAAAAACAGGGCCGATCCCAGCATGGTCAGGCCACGGTGGCGCAGGCACCAACGCATCGTGGCCATGTAACCCGCCATCAGCCAGCTGTCTGGCGGCTCAGAAAGTGTCGTCCCGCCGTCCGCGGGCTGCGCGAGTGCCTTGGGCTTGAGCAGGTAGGCGGCCATCATGGGCGTCAACAGCCGGGCCACCATGAGAGAGGCCAGGATCGCCAGCACGGCCGTCCACCCAAATTGTTTGAAGAACAGTCCTGGCACGCCGCCCATGAAGGCGGTGGGCAAAAACACCGCCACCAACGCAAAGGTGGTGGCAATCACCGCCATGCCGATCTCGTCGGCCGCCTCCATTGCGGCCTGGTAAGGGGTTTTGCCCATGCGCAGGTGGCGTTCGATGTTTTCGATCTCGACAATGGCGTCGTCGACCAGTACCCCCACCACCAGCGCCAGCGACAGCAGCGTCACCGTGTTGAGGGTGTAGCCAAAA
>RFWA01000430.1 GCA_009922295.1 Betaproteobacteria bacterium | reverse complement strand
ATCTGGCTGTGCGCCTGCAGCGTGCACGCGGCACTGGGCCACCTGGATTGGCTGCACCACGCCCTGATGGCGGCCTATGCCAGCCATGTCGACGAGATGGACCTGGCTGAAGCCATGACCTTGATGATGTTCCCCGGTAGCGTGCCCTATTTTGTCGAGGCAGCGCGCGTCTGGATGGAGGCGATTCGTGCTGGCCATGTCAAGGCCTCGCCAGCCTTTGCAAGCTGGGCGAACCTGCAGGGCCAGGGTGGTTACGACGAGGCATCGGCCAAGCCTAAAGGCTGAGCCGGCCGCGCAACACATCGGCGATGCGCTCGGCCAGCATGTACACCGGCGCCGCCGTGTTGCCACTGGTGACACGCGGCAGCGACGAGGCGTCCACCACCCGCAGGCCCGCCACCCCGCGCACCCGGCACTGGTTGTCCAGCACCGCCATCGGGTCGGTGTTTCCCCCCATCCGGCAACTTGACGTGGGGTGGTACACAGTGTCGGCGGTGGCGTGGATCCAGGCTTCGATGTCGGCATCACTTTGCACCTTGGGCCCTGGCGCCAGTTCCACACCGCGCCAGGCGTTGAAAGCGGGCTGGGCAAAGACCTCACGCAAGCGCTTGACGCCTTCGCGCAGCACCACCAAGTCTTGCGTCGCACTGAGGTAGCCGGGCCGAATGCGCGGGTGCGCCAGCGGGTCGGGCGAGGCCAGCTCAATCGAGCCCGTGGACTCGGGCCGTAACTGAAATACATTGGCAAAAAACCCGGCGCCCCGGTCTTGCGGCAGCACCTTGGAGAAATACGGCAAACGCAGGGCCGCGCTGGAGAGCGCTGGCAGAAAATGCGATTGCAAATCAGGCTGCGCCAGGTCGGGCGACGACTTGTACAGGCCGCCTACCTCCAGCGGGAAACTGGTGGCTGGGCCCGTGCCCCACACCATGGCCTTGAACAAGGCCCAGGCCGCCAGGTCAACACGGCGCAAGCGGTCCAGCGTCACGCCACCCAGGGCGCGGTGCTCCACCCGGACCAGCAGGTGGTCCTGCAAGCCTTGCCCCACGCCGGGCAGGTCTGCGCGCACCTGCAGGCCCTGGGCCTTCAGCGCCTCGGCCGGCCCAATCCCCGAGAGCATCAGCAGTTGTGGTGAGTTGACCGCGCCGCCGCAAAGCAACACCTCCCGCTCAGCCCGCAACGCGACTTTTTTACCGTGGTGCAAGACGTCGACACCCTGAACCCGGCCATTGGCGTCCCAGTTCAAGCACAAGGCTTGCGCCTGAGTGACCACGCGAAGATTGGGGCGGTGCAGCGCCTGGCGTAAAAAAGCGCTAGATGCACTGACGCGCCGACCCTTGTTGATGGTGAAATCGTAAGCTCCGGCGCCGTGGGGCGAAGGGCCGGCAAAGTCATCGCTCTTGGGGTGCCCAGCCTGCTGCGCGGCTTGCAAATAGACTTGAAACAAGGGGTTGTCCAGCCGACCAGCAGACGCCCCGCATATAAACCATGCCATGTATGCTGGAGGAGCCACCCAGCACCCTGCCCCGGGCCCATTGGGTACGGCGGCCATTGAGCTGCGGCTCAGGCTCGGTGACATAAGACCAATTGGCGTAGGCCGAGCGCAGAATCAAGCCCGTCATCAGGGGCACACCCAGCAGCGGGTTCCAGTCGCGCCCTCCGGCCTCAATCAGCAACACTTGGCAGTCAGGGTCTTCGCTGAGCCGAGCCGCTAGCACACAGCCGGCCGGGCCGGCGCCCACGACGACGTAGTCGGCTGGTTTTTCAAGGGCAGACATGAATTCTTTTGCACATGTTGGGGTTCACCAGATTGTCAAAATCTTCAATTGTCTCTATATTAGAACAATTGCCAACCCTGTCCATCTGGAGTGATTGAATGAGCCAACTGAACCGTCGAACCGTCATCGCAGCCACCACCGCCTTGGGGGTGTCGACAATATTGCCCGCGCGTGTTTATGCCCAAACCGTGCCTGAGATCCAAACACTTCGCTCTACCTCCAAATCCTGGCTATGGGCAGCCGAAGACTATGCCAATTCGCGCGGTTTTTTTGACAAGGCCCGCGTCAAAGTGGTGAGCAACGCCTCTAACCGGGGCACCAATGTGGCGGCCCTGGCCGGCTCGGGTGTCGACATTGTGCTGGGTGACCCGGGCGAAGCCTCACGGGCGCGCGGCGAAAAACTGGCCATCAAGTCCTTCGTTTCCACTGTCAGTAAATACGCCAGCAATGTGGTGCTGTCAAATGCCGTGCTCAAGCGGCTTGGCATCACCGAGCAATCACCCTTTGACCGCAAGGCCGCAGCCTTGAAGGGTTTGCGCCTTGGAACCACCGGCCCCGGCGCTGCGCCCGATGCCCTGTTCCGCTGGTTGGCAGTGCAAGCCAAGATCGACCCTAACACCGATATGCGCTTGGTCCCCATGCAGGGTGGCGGCCCTGGCATGTTGGCAGCGTTGCAGCAAAACGTCATTGATGGGTTCTGCCTGTCGTCCCCGACATCGGACTTGGCCGTGAAAGACCGCGACTGCGGCTACTTGTTCAATATGGCGCTCAACCCGCCGGCTGCCTTGAAAGAATACAACTACATCATCGCCTCCACCAGCGAGGCGGCCTTGGCCA
>RFWA01000429.1 GCA_009922295.1 Betaproteobacteria bacterium | reverse complement strand
GATGCGCTGGCGTTGGCCGCCGGAGAATTCGTGGGGGAAGCGCTCCAGCGCCTGTGGGTCCAGACGCACCAATTCCATGAGTCGGCGTGCCCTAGACAAGGCGACATCATGAGACACGCCGCAATACATCGGCCCCTCCACCATCGACTGGCCAACAGTTCGCCTTGGGTTGAGCGAACGGTAGGGGTCCTGAAAGACAATCTGAATCCGGTGGCGATGCGGCCGCAGTATTCGGCGCGAGGCTTGTCCTATCTCCTGGTCGCCTAACCAGATCTGGCCGCCGCTCGGGTCGATCAGGCGCGCTACGCAGCGCGCTACCGTGGACTTGCCGGAGCCTGATTCGCCGACGATGCCCACCGTCTGTCCGCGGGCGATGGCGATGCTGACGTCGCTTACCGCATGCACGGTTCGATTCCTCTGGAACAGGCCGCTGGACGTGTAGGTCTTATGCAGATTATTGATGCGCAGAACCAGCTCGCCGCTGTTGTTGACCTCTCTGTGCGCAGGCCGTATCGAGGGAACCGAGCCGATCAACATGCGGGTGTACGGATGGCACGGGGCACCGAGAAGCTGCTTTGTCGGGCCCGCTTCGACCAGTTCGCCCAGGCGCAGCACCGCCACCTGGTCGGCGATCTCGGCAACCACCCCAAAATCGTGCGTGATGAACAGCACACCCGTTCCATGGCTGAGCTGAAGTTCTTTGATCAATTTGAGGATCTGCGATTGCGTCGTCACATCCAGGGCTGTGGTGGGTTCATCCGCAATCAGCAGGGCGGGATCGAGGATGAGCGCCATGGCGATCATGATCCGCTGGCGCTGCCCACCGGACAACTGGTGCGGGTAGGACGTGTACATGCGCGGCGGGTCGGGTAAGTGCACCTGCTCCAGGGCGCGCAACACCTTGCGTTGACGTTCGTTGCTCGACAGACGGGTGTGCTTGCGCAGGACCTCGTCGATCTGCCTGCCGCAGGTGACCACCGGGTTAAGGGCCGTCATCGGCTCCTGAAAGATCATTGACATGCGCACACAACGTGCGGCTCGCAGCCAGTCGGGGCTGGACTGAAGAACATCGGTACCGGCCAACAGAATCTGGCCTGCATCGGCCCGCAGACCCTTGGGCAGCAGGCCCATCACCGCCTGGGCGATGACTGATTTGCCGGAGCCGGACTCACCCACCAAGCAGACCAGCTCGCCGCGGCGCACCGTCAGGTTGGCATCGGTCACCGCGTGGCTACGGTCGGCTCCGGGCGGCAGAGCAATGCGCAATCCGCGCAGCGCCAGTGCAGGTGGGGTATCGGGGGCCATCATGGACATGGGCGGTCACAGGTTCTTGCGCATCTTGGGATCCAGCGCATCCCGCAAGCCGTCGCCGAGTACATTGACCGCCAGCACCGTCAGGGCCAGGAAGATGCTGGGGTAAAAGATATGGTGGGGATGCACTCGAAACAGGGCCCGGCCTTCTGCAATGATGTTGCCCCAGCTCGGAATCTCGGGGGGAATACCGATGCCTAGAAACGAGAGGGCTGCCTCAGACAGCATGGCCGCTGCGCACAGGAACGTACCTTGCACGATCAATGGCGCCACTGTGTTGGGCAACACATGGCGGATCAGCAACCATGCCGTGGGCGCACCCAGCGACTCAGCGGCTTCCACATAGGGCTCCTCTCGCACGGACAGCACAACCGAGCGGACCAGCCGCACCACACGAGGAATGTCGGGCACCACAATAGCCAGGATCACGGTCAGCATGCCGCCTTTCCAGATCGCCACCAGTGTGATCGCCAGCAGGATCCCGGGGATGGCCATCATCGCGTCCATGACGCGCATCACCGGTCCGTCCAGGTGCCGGAAAAACCCCGCGAGCAAGCCGATCACAAGGCCGATGGTCAGGCTGATCACTGCCACGGCGGCGCCGATCACCAGCGACACCCGGGTCCCGTAGAGCACGCGGCTGAAGACATCACGACCCAGGTTGTCGGTGCCGAAATACGCGGTGTGGTCCGCCGCGCTGCCGTTGTCCAGCGTGATGGACAGGCGCTCGCCGGGCTTGAGGTTGCGTGCGGAGACATCGATCAGTGCCGGATCCACGGTGCCGAGCCAGGGCGCCAGGAGTGCCACCAGCAGCATCAGCGCCAGGATGGCGGCGCCCGTCATCACCCGGCGGTTGCGCAAGGCCTTACGCCAAAGCGATGGCCGCGCTGCTGCCCGCGGTCGCGTCGCCAGCAACTGGGCTTGCAAGTCATTGTCGGAGGCGTTCAATACCGGATCCTCGGATCAAGAAACGCATAACCAATGTCTACCAGGAGGTTGACCATCACATAGGCGACCGAAAAAAGCACGATCAATGCCTGGATGACGGGGAAGTCGCGCGACAGCACAGCCTCCACCGTCAGCCGCCCCAAGCCAGGAATGGCGAACACACTCTCAGTCACGACGGCGCCACCAATCAGCAAACCTATTCCGATGCCGATGATGGTCAGGATCGGTACGGCTGCGTTGCGCAGCGCGTGGCGCACCAGCACCTCGGCCTCGGTCAGCCCCTTGGCCCGCGCGGTGCGAATGTAATCCTCATTGAGAACCTCCAGCACGCTGGTGCGGGTGATTCTGGCAATCAGTGCGATGTAGAC
>RFWA01000428.1 GCA_009922295.1 Betaproteobacteria bacterium | reverse complement strand
GGACCCTTTAGCCTGTGCCAACGTGATCGCCTACCGGGCCGGGGAGGCACTGAATTGGCATTTCGACCGGTCTGAGTTCACCACCACACTGTTGCTGCAGGCTCCTGAACAGGGCGGTGACTTTGAGTACCGAACCAACCTGCGCACAGACACAGACCCGAACTACGACGGTGTCGCCAAACTGCTGGAGGGCCGTGACCCCGAGGCTCGTTTGCTGCACCTGCAAGCGGGTACCCTGAATGTGTTCCGTGGCAAAAATACCGCCCACCGCGTAACACCGGTGCAAGGCGCCGTAGACCGGATGATTGCCGTGCTGTGCTACTACGAGACGCCGGGTGTGATGTTCAGCCCGGAGGAGCGCTTGGGGTTTTACGGTCGCGCTGGCTGAGCGGGTTGAAGCCGGTCACCATCATGGTGGCCAGTAACACCAGCGCGCCGCCGGCGTAAGAGGCGAGGGTGAACACTTCGCCCAGCACCAGATGCCCCCAGAGCACGCCAAAAATGGTCACCATGAAGGTGGAGCTGTGGGCCGCCACGGCGCTGACGTGCTGCACGATGCGCATGTATTGCCAATAGGCCAGGCCCGAGGTAATGACGCCCATCAGCGCCACTGCCGAGAGGGCAGACCATGAAAATTGGGCCTCGGGTAGCTTCCATAGGGCGCCGGGCAGAAGCAGCAAAAAACCGAAGGTGTGGATGCCGGCCGTGATGCTCAAGGGCGCCATGCGCAGGGTGGCGCGTTTGAGCAGGGGCATGCTCAATCCGGTGAAAAAGCAGGCGCCTACCGCCAGGGCCGTGCCGGCCAGGATCGGGCGAGGGGTCAATGGGCCCCAGCTTGACCACCAGTGCCACGCCGCTGAAAGCGAGCATGCAGCCCACCAGCTTGGTCCAGGTCAGGGTGTCCTCTTTCATCCAGGCAGCAGCAAAGGCGCCAAACAGCACAGACGTGACACCCACCACCGCGCTGTACCCCGATGGCAAATAGAGCGATGACCAAGCACTCAGGAAATGCGGCAATGCAATGGCGGTGGCGCCCAGCAGCAGCAGTTCTCGCCAGTGTTGCCGCGGCCAGGCCAGCTTCTGGTGGCGCATGATCATGGCCAGCGTCATGGCGCCCAGCCCGATACGCGCGGCGGCGGCAACGCTGGGCCCCAACACCGGGGTGGCGATCCGGGTCAGTAAAAAGCCGGTGCCCCACAGCGCCGACAAGGCGACCAGCTGGAAAAAGTACCGACTCTTCACGGGGCGAATTTTTAAAGCGCGTTAGGCTCCGGAGGGGCCGCAGCGGCTAGTTCCGCGGTGGCTTGGCGCACGGCGGCTTTGTCGCCTGCACCGGCAAACTTGCTGTACTTGCCGAGCAGGGCGACCAGTTGACCGTAGATGCGCGGTGTGCCAGCAAGGCACTCCTTTTGCTCCAAAAAATCGGCCTCGCCCGTGAAGTTGCCAACCAGACCACCGGCCTCGGTGACCAACAGCGAACCAGCCGCGACATCCCAGGGCTGCAGCCCGGTCTCAAAAAAGCCATCGGTAAAGCCGGCGGCTACATAGGCCAGGTCCAGTGCCGCGGCACCGGGGCGGCGCAGTCCGGCGGTGCGCTGCATCACGTCGCCCATCATGCGCAGGTAGGTGTTGAAGTCATCGCCCTGACGAAATGGGAAACCGGTGGAGATCAGGCATTCCTGCAAACGCACACGCTTTGACACGCGCAGCCGGCGGTCGTTCAAAAACGCGCCCCGGCCTCGTGTGGCGGTGAACAGGTCGTTGCGGGTGGGGTCGTAAATGACAGCCTGTTCGACTTTGCCCTTGACCGCCAATGCGATGCTGACGCAATAGACCGGCAGGCCATGGATGAAATTGGTGGTGCCGTCCAGCGGGTCAATGATCCAAACATAATCTGAATCTTGAGCGCCGTGGGTCCGGCCGGATTCTTCTGCCCAGATGCCATGCCCGGGGTAGGCGGCCAACAGCGTTTCGATGATGGCGACCTCGGCGGCCTGATCGACCTCGGTGACAAAGTCATTCACCTGCTTTTGTGAGACACGGACCGACTCCACATCAAGTGCCGCTCGGTTGATGATCGCGCCGGCCGCGCGGGCTGCCTTGACGGCCACATTGATCATGGGATGCAGATTGGGGGAGGACATGGCTTCTGAATTGTGTGGGCCACTGGCAGGTTCTGCAGTAGCCGCTGGGGTAAGAACAGGGCAGGGCCACCCGGCGATGCGGGCGGCGACAATGGTTTGATTTTAACCGGCGCTAGGCCTGTGCTTGCCTCGTCATTCATGCAGACACGTTTCATTCTGATCAACACCAGCCACGCAGGCAACGTGGGTGCCGCCGCGCGCGCCATGAAAACCATGGGCTTTGATGATTTGGTGCTGGTTGCGCCGCGCTGGCCCAATGTGCTGCGGCGCGAAGAAACCATTCAGCGGGCCAGCGGTGCGCTGGATGTGCTCAGTAGCGCACGCATCGTCGCCACCCTGGATGAGTCCCTGGACGGCATGACCCACCTGTGCGCTACCGCCATGACACCGCGCGATTTCGGGCCGCCGACGGTTGCGCCCCGCGAGCATTTTGAAATGCTATTAAAAAAAGAGCTAGAACCTCAATCAGGACAAGGGCTAGAGCCC
>RFWA01000427.1 GCA_009922295.1 Betaproteobacteria bacterium | reverse complement strand
GACCCCTTTAAAGGGCCACCCTGGCTTTTTTCGAAGGCCTCCAACTGAGAACGAATCGATGCCGCCTTTTCGGCAGACATGACACGCACGGGTGAGACGTAGCCCTGCTGCAGGTACTGCTCGTTTTGTGCAGCGGTCAAAAGTTTCACGCAGAGCCTTTCAAAAAACTGATCAGATCAGGTGCCTGTGCGGGTGCCGGGCAAGACGTTGGAGCAGATCGGTCTCCGTCAAGTCAGTGCCAGTGGTTAAATCGTTCAAGGTGATGTCGTCGCCCCCTTGAGAGCCCACAAAGACCACTTCATCACCGATTTGAACATCGGCCATGTCAGTGACATCCATCATCGTGTATTCAGCGTGCCGTGGCCCGGAGAGTGGTATGCGGTGTCCTCGCAACAGCGCCTGCCCCCGCTCCTGAACCCGGGGCAGACCGTCAGAGTAACCGATAGGCACGATAGCGATCACTGAATCTCGTTCGTAAATTTTGCCCGCGTAGCCCGATGTTGTACCAGCAGCCATATGGCGCAGCGCAATCACTCTGGCTTTCACGGCGGTCAGCACGGGTCGTAGGCGGTGAGCCCCCAGCGCGTCGTACAGGCCATACACCAAGCCGCCGGGATTCACCGCATTCAGCGCCCAGGCCGGATCGGTGATCAGCACACGGGATGCACCTACATTGCGCTCCAGTGTGCGGCCCAACCCCGTCTCAAGCGCGTCGACACAGCGCTGGAATGATTGCCCTTGGCGCGCCACTGCGGCGGGGTTCAGTTGGTCTGAAAAATGAGCATACGCGCCGATCAAGCGGCAACGCCCAGGGTCGGTGATGCGTTCCAACATTGGTCCAGACTCGAGGCGTCATGGGCTGTGAGGATCATGCCGGGCTGAGCCAGTTCAAGCAACGACGCTGCAATTTTTCCCGGGTACAACAGAATCGGCAAATCGACACTGGCTGCACGCACCCGGGCGGCGTCCAAAGCGTCGCAGCAGGCAAAACCGTCCATGCCTTCCTGCGCGGCAATCGGTGCGACCCAGTCCGAGCCGAAGCCATAGGCGTTCATCTTGACGCAGAGATAAATCCTGACCGAAGTGCCGAGGGCTGCACGCAACGCCCGCAAGTTGTGGCGCAGCGCCCCCTCATCAATGTCCACCCAAGCGTCACGGCCGTCCATAGAGTGCCCCCGATACCCTGCCTAGGGTGATCCTGGCTTGGCGAACATCACCCCGGGCAACCAGGTCGACAGGCTGGGCACGAACATGTAGAGGAGCAAAACTACCAAGAACGCCGGGTAAAACTTCATCGTGGCCAGGGTGACTGCTTCGAGCTTGAGCTTGGCCACAGCGCACACGGTGAACAGGCCCAAACCCACCGGAGGGTGGACGATGCCAAGCAACAGCGCGTACGTTAGTACGACGCCGAAATGCACCGGATCGATGCCGAACTTCACCACCAGCGGGCCGAACAGCGGAATCCCGATCAACATGGCCGGCACAGTTTCCATGAAACTGCCCAAGACCAGCAAGCACATGACAACCAGGCTCAGAATGACCCACTTGCTGTCAGTCAGCCCTGTCAAGACTTGGGCCAACTGGCCAGCAACCTGCTCGGACGTGATCACAAATGACATCACACTGCCGACCCCAGTCAAGAACATGATGAGGGTCGTGGTGCGCGCGGTACTGGTCAGGGCGTCACGAACAACCCGCCACTTCAGTTCCCCATAGATCAAACCCAGTAGCACGGCATACAGCACAGCAAGCACACTGGCCTCGGTTGGGGTGACCAGTCCGGTCACCATACTCCGCAAGATGACCACCGGGGTCATCAGGGCGGGTAAGCCGCGCCAAAAAGCCCGCTTGATTTCTGGCCAGCTCGAACGCGCGGCCTGTGGAAACTTTTCCCACCCCATCTTCGCAAGTACATAGTTGTTGACCATCAGCACCAAGGCCATTGCCAGACCGGGAAGGATGCCCGCGACAAAGAGGTGGCCAATCGACACGTTCATCATCACGCCGTAAATGATGAACATGATGGACGGCGGAATAATTGGGGCCAGCAGCGACGACGCAATCGTGATGGCAGCGGCAAATTCCGCGCGATAACCTGCCTTTTTCATAGCCTCGATCTGCATGGTGCCAAGTCCGGCAATGTCAGCCAAAGCAGATCCTGAAATGCCGGCAAAGATCACACTGGAGAGGACAGTCACTTGAGCCAGTCCTGCGGTCACTGCGCCGATCAGGGTTTGGATGAAATCAAAAATGCGCTTGGTCAGGCCGAATCGATTCATCAAATTGCCGGCCATGATGAAAAACGGGATCGCCAAAAGTGGCACGCTACGCACGTCATGCAGCATGTAGCGAGGAAACACATCCAGCGGAGCGTTCGCCAGAAAGAGCCCCAGGAAGGCGCCTATGCCCATGGCGGCACAAACGGGGATTCCGACAATAGCCATCCCCAGAAAAGAAAAAATCATCCAGAAAGTAGCCATCAGGTCAGATACACCCACTCGCCCCAGCCCAGGATGGGTAATTCGAACATGGCTGCAAACTGGGTCGTCCGCAGGGCGTACCAGGCCACCAAGGCATGGAACAATAAAACGATCAGCCTCACCGTGACAGCCAGTACCCGGCGCGCCTCGGGCGC
>RFWA01000426.1 GCA_009922295.1 Betaproteobacteria bacterium | reverse complement strand
CCGGGCCAGGATGGCGGTTTCTTGCGCTTCCATGGCCAGGGCGTCGGCCTCGCTGTTTTCATGGTCCCAGCCCTGAGCGTGCAAGGCACCATGCACCAGCAGGTGCGCATAGTGGGCTCGCAGGGGCTTGCCTTGCAAAAGCGCCTCACTGGCCACCACCGGTGCGCACAGCACCAGGTCGGCCATGACGAGTGGCGCCTGGGCGTAGTCAAAGGTCAGCACGTTGGTGGCGTAGTCCTTGTGCCGGTAGTCACGGTTCAGTGCCCGGCCCTCTTCGGCGTCCACGATGCGCACCGTGATTTCAGCATCTCGGCTAAGCGCATGCTTCAGCCATCGTGTCACTTGGTGTCGCGGCAGGGCGGTGCGGTGCTGCGCCAGCGCGGTCAGCCGGCCAAACTGCAGTGACAGGGTTAAAGACTTGAGCATGAATTAAGGGTTGAAAGCGGCCCTAGGCCACGCCGTTATTGGGGTTTAAGCTATTGTCTTAGTAGCAAATCGGCTAACCGTCTTTTCGCCCGGTGGGCCGGGCCGGTGCATCGTAGGCGTCCACAATGCGGGCGACCAGCGGGTGGCGCACCACGTCAGCACTGGTGAAGCGGCAAATGGCGATGCCTTGCACCCGTTTGAGCACCCGCTCAGCATCGATCAGGCCACTGAGTTGGGTCTTGGGCAGGTCGATCTGGCTCACATCGCCGGTCACCACCGCCCGGGAGCCAAAGCCGATCCGGGTCAGAAACATCTTCATTTGCTCTGGCGTTGTGTTTTGGGCCTCGTCCAGAATCACAAACGCATTGTTCAGCGTGCGCCCGCGCATAAATGCCAGTGGTGCGATCTCTAGCGCCTGGCGCTCAAACGCCTTGTGCACTGCGTCGAACCCCATCAGCTCGTACAAGGCGTCGTAAAGGGGGCGAAGGTAGGGGTCCACCTTCTGGCTCAGGTCACCCGGCAAAAAGCCAAGCCGTTCGCCGGCTTCCACGGCTGGGCGGGTCAGGACGATGCGCTGCACTGCGCAGATAGGTCTTACCGGTGCCGGCCGGGCCAATGCCAAAGGTGATGTCCTGGTTGGCGATGTTGTCCAGGTACAGCGCCTGGTTGGGGGTGCGTGCGCGCAGGTCACTGCGCCGGGTCTGCAGGGTGGGGTGGTCGGCGCTGTCCATAGCGCCATCGCCAGCCAGCATCAGTTGCACGGTGGCTGCCTCGATCGGGCGGGCGGCTAGTTCGTACAGCGCCTGCAGCAGCTCCATGCCGCGCTTGGCCTGGGCTTTGGTGCCGTCGACCTTGAACTGCTCGTGCCGGTGCGCAATCTTGACCTGCAGTGCCACCTCGATGCTGCGCAGATGGGCGTCGGTTGGGCCACACAGGTGTGACAGGCGGGTGTTGTTCAGAGGGGAAAACAGGTGGCGCAGGATCAAGCTGATAATTCCTTCAAAAGGCTTCAATGATAGGCATGAAATGATCGGCAAACTCACCGGCACGCTGGACGACAAGAATCCGCCGCAGATCCTGCTGGATTGTCACGGCGTGGGCTACGAGCTACAGGTGCCGATGAGCACCTTTTATAACCTGCCGGAGCGCGGTCAGACGGTCAGCCTGCTGACCCATTTTGTGGTGCGGGAAGACGCCCAACTGCTGTACGGCTTTGCCACGGCGGGTGAGCGCGAGGCATTTCGCCAACTGATCAAGATCGCCGGCGTGGGGCCACGCACCGCGCTGTCGGTGCTGTCGGGCATGAGCGTGACCGAGCTGGCGCAGGCGGTGACCGTGCAGGAGGCGGGGCGGCTGGTCAAGGTGCCCGGCATTGGCAAGAAAACCGCCGAGCGGCTGCTGCTGGAGCTCAAGGGCAAGCTCGGGCCCGACATCGGCCTGGCGGCCGGCCCCACCAGCGATGCCCAATCCGACATCCTGCAGGCCCTGCTGGCGCTGGGCTACAACGACCGCGAAGCCGCCGCCGCCCTGAAAGCCCTGCCCGCCGACGTCGGTGTTAGCGACGGCATCAAACTCGCCCTCAAGGCCCTGGCCAAGTAAATCAGCGACCCAAACAAGGTGGGGGCTAGGGGTTTCGCCGCCGGGCCGCCCCAAGGCGAAACGCGCCCCCTCGGGGGGCAGCGACCCACACGAAGTGGGGGAGCGTGGGGGCAAGTTATTTTGCGCTACGCACTGGCCGAGCGTTGACGGGCTGCACCGGTCGGGCATTGTTGGGGAAGAGCTGGGTAAACAGGCGAATCTGATCACGGCTCACCGGCGTGGGTTGCTTGAGCACCATCCAGAGCACGCCCTCGGTGCAGGGTGGCGTGGTCAGGGACCCAAAGAACTGGTAGTAGCGCTGGTCTTTGGGCAGCAGGGCATTGAGGTCGATCAAGCCGGAGGGCAGTCGCACCCGGTCCCCGCCATCGAGCGGCAGGTGGGTCCAGACCCGGTGAATCAGCTCATTGGCCACACCGGCCTCCAGCAGCACGGCGACGACGGCCAGTTGTCCCTCGTTGTTGCGGTGCACCAGGTGGGCCACCATGGCGAAACCCCGGTAATTGATGCGCTCCTCGGACGGCGTGTGGAAGTGGAACTGCAGCAGCTTGTACACCGAGCCCCGCACGCTGAGCGTGTTGTCGCCGGCCACATCGACCTGAATGGTGTGCCCGTTG
>RFWA01000425.1 GCA_009922295.1 Betaproteobacteria bacterium | reverse complement strand
GGGGGCTCAGGGCGCGGGTGAAATTGGGCAAAAACTCCAGCGGCGTGGCGCCGACGGTGTAGCGGCGGCGGGGAAAGCGGGAAAGGTCCATGGGTCAGGGGCTCCAGGTGGTGGTGTCGTCAATCGGGTACATCGGACGCGGCAAGTGGCGCCAGGGCAGAGACTCATCTTGGCAATTGACCGGTATGCCAACGCAGTTTACATTGGGGCAGGATTGGAATTTTTTCAAAAACGAGGAGATACACCATGCAAGCCGTTTCAATGCTTCGCCGCTTCACGCTGGGCGCCCTGGGCGGTCTGTTTGCGCTTCAGGCCCTGGCTCAGTCGTACCCCAGCCGGCCGGTCAAGATCATCGTGCCCTTTGCTGCTGGCGGTGGCCCTGACATCGAGACCCGGCGCCTGGCCCCCAAGCTGGCCGAGGCCCTGGGTGGTGCGGTGGTGGTCGAGAACCGGGTCGGCGCCGCCGGTATTTTGGCGGCCGAGGTGGTGACGCAGGCGCCGGCCGATGGCTACACCCTGTTGGCGGGCTCCATTTCGCAGGTGGTGCAGAAGGTCCTCAGGCCAGAAGCCAAGTTTGATCCGGTGGGCACTTTTGTGCCGATTTCCAAGACCAGCACCACGCCCGCGGTGTTGATCGTGCCCGCCGACTCGCCGATCAAATCGGCCAAGGAGCTGGAAGCCCTGATTCGCAGCAAGCCGGGTGAGCTCAACTACGGCTCGGGCGGAATCGGTACCTCGGCCCACATTGCCGGTGCCACCTTTGTCGGTGTCTTGAAGCTCAACGCGGTCCACGTGCCTTACCGCGGTTCGGTGGAACTGGTGCCAGCGCTGTTGTCCAACCAGATCCAGTACGCCTTCCCGATCGCCGGGACCTCGGTGCCCTTTGTCAAGGCCGGCAAGGTGCGCGCCCTGGCGGTGACGAGTGCCAAGCGCATGAGCTCGCTGCCCGATGTGCCCACACTCAAGGAGCTGTATGGCGATGACCTGTTTGTCCAGGAGTCATGGGGTGGCCTATGGGCGCCTGCCAATACGCCGAGCCCAGTGGTCCAGCAGATCTTCATTGCCACGCGCAAAGCCTTGGCCGACCTCGAACTACGGGCCCATTACCTGGCGGCCCGAGGCCTTTGCCCGGTTCATGGTGGCGGAATCCCAGAAGTGGGCGCGCCTGATCCAGATGGCCGGTGTCAAGGCGGACTGATTCATGAGCATGCAAGCTTTGCACGGCATTCGGGTCCTGGACCTGTCGCATGTCATCGCCGGCCCCACGGCGTCGCATTACCTGGCACTTGAAGGGGCCGATGTGATCAAGGTCGAACCGCCTGGCAAGGGCGATATCCTGCGTTGGGCGCGGGATCGTCTTGATCAGGGCGTGAGCGTGGGCTTTGCCGCGATCAATGGGGGCAAGCAGTCGCTCGCCGTCGATCTCAAGCACCCCAGCGCCCGGCTGTGGCTGACTGAGCTGATCCGCCAGAGCGATGTGTTCATAGAGAACTACCGTCCCGGTGCGGTGGCACGGCTGGGCTTTGATTACGAGCAGGTGCGGGCCATCAAGCCCGACATTGTGTACGCCAGCATCTCCGGTTTTGGCCAGGAGGGCGAGTGGGCTCCGCGCCCGGCCTATGACCACGTGGTGCAGTCCGCCATGGGCATGGGCTGGATGCAGGGGGAGGCGGGACAGGACCCGGTGAAAGTGGGGTTCCCGGTCATTGACAGTGCCACTGGCATGGTCGCTGCGCGCCCTTCAAAGCGGCGGCTTTGTCGTGGGCTTGGCGCCAGAGCGCATTCACGCCCTGCTGAGTGCCGCCATCGGGCAGCGCGAGGCCGCGCCGCTGGAGGCCGCGCTGGCGGGCCTGGCGGTGCCTTGCGCCTTGCTACGTCCCTTGAGCCAGGTCTTGCCCGATCTAATGGGTGGTGGACGCATGACGCTGCCAGTACGGCAGACGGTGTACCCCGGCGGCGTGATGCGCGATTTTGGCGGCGGCTATCAAGCGGACGGCGACCCGGGCCAGGCACTGGCCGCGGCGCCGCGACTGGGGCAGCATACCCGGGCAATTCTGCAGTCCCTGCAGGTCAGTGATGAAGACATTGCCGCCTTGGCCGCTCAGGGCGTGATCCAGGTAGAGGCCTGAGCATTTATAGAAAATCGGCCTCTAGCCCCCGTGGAATATGGCGAAGTAGCTATCTAATCAATAGCAACATCGAATGGTGAGCGATAGCGCACGTTGAATGAGTGAATCGTGTCGACTGCGCATGCTGAGTTTCATGTTACCCTGCATGCTTTAAAGGCAGCATGCGATGACCACTGCAGACGAGCAATCCAGCAAAGTGACCCGCTCACGCGAGCGGATGCGGGCTTCGGGCCTCCGCCCGGTTCAATTTTGGGTTCCTGATACGCGGCTGGCCAGCTTCGCCGCCGATTTGCGCCGGCAATGCCTCGACCTCAATGGCGCAGCCAGCGAGGCCGAAGTTCTAGGGTTTACCGAAGAGGCCGCCGGGCAGGTTGAAGGTTGGACATGATGCAGCGCGGGGACCTGGTCGCTGTATCGCTGCAAGGGGACTATGGCAAACCTCGCCCGGCGCTGATTGTTCAGACCGACTTGCTGGCTGACCTGAACAGCCTGGTGTTGTGCCCTGTGACC
>RFWA01000424.1 GCA_009922295.1 Betaproteobacteria bacterium | reverse complement strand
TCTCGGGCTTTTCTTCAAGCACCACAGCCGGGGGCACTTTTCCGGCAGCGGGTACCCTGATCGGCTCCGTCACGGTGGGCTTTGCTGCAGCGCCCACAGCCGCCTTCAAACTCGCGGTGCTCAGCGCCAATTTAGATAACCTGGATGGCGCCGCCATGCCGGTTAACTGGGACACCTTTGCCCTGTACGGAGCAACCGGCAGCTCCGAGCGCGACACCCCCTACGTTGCCGAGACCTATGCCCGGTCCATCAGCAGCGCTGTCCTGTTCATTGATGGCGATGGCAACTGGAAAGTCGGCCAGATGGGGCAGAAGGTGGCGCAGTACAAGAGCGTCAGTGCCAACGCAACTGCCACCGTCAATGACGACACCTTTGAGCTGACAGCGCTGACTGCCGAGACCCGGGACGGTGGCGGGTTCCTCATCTACGCCCAGTCCAACGCCGACCCCTCCTCGTACAGCGAGATCACCCTGAACGCGTCGGGTCTCGTGACGAGCCAACACACATTGACCCTCGAGCAGCTGTTCGCTGCTGAGACCAAGTACGGCCTTGACCTCAACAACAACGGCGGCATCGGCAACCAATTGGTGCTGGCCGATGACGGCGAGGCCGATGTCTACATAGACGGCGCGGGCGCCTATGTGGTCAAGACACCCAATGGCCAGACCATCCCCCTGACACTCGACGGTCAGCCTGTGACGATCTACTCCCTCGAAGACTATGAATTCAGCGAGGTGTCCGTTGAAACCGATGGCAGCCTCACCAGCTACATCGAGGACAAGTCTGGAAGCGTCTTCAAGATGGTCTCCAGCAGTAGCGGAGCCAGCAGCACCCCGCCCCAACCCGTTTCAGAGGAAGATTTGGCGGCGCGGGAGGTCAAGACAGGCGTCGACATCAACCGAGACTACGCCAAGCCACTGACTGAGGGTTGGACTGCCAGTCTCAAGACTGCCAGCTTGCGCCATGATGTGGAGGTGCAGTTAGCCCAGAGCGGCAAGATTGGCCACGCCGGGTTGGTCAATCTGCTTGACAGCGTGTTGCAAAGCCTGCAGTCCAGCGGTGCTACCAAAGTAGGCGCCGACCTGGTGGCTGACCTGCGCGCGCTGGGGGCCCGAGGACAGGCACTGTTCACCTCCCCGGATCTGGCGGGTAACGACACCACCTACCTCTCCTTCGTGTTTGATCAGATGGTCAACTCCTCGAAGGCCAACAGCACCTTCACGGGCGGCCAGGCCAAGAGCCAGTCCTTGGGCAACCTGAGTGCCGACTCTGCGCCGTCGCAATTGGCGCTGCTGCGCGACAAGTGGCTGCTCGGCAAGGACCTGCCCAACCCCACCACAGAGGGTGACACCGCCAACCCCGATGCCGCAGCCGCCACGGGCGTGTACAAGGCCTTCACGGCCGAGTTGCTGGTGGGGGACGCCAGCTTGCTGGACGTGAACCAAGGCTCTGCCGGCACCTGCTACCTGATGGCGTCGCTCGCGGGCGTGGCCAACAGCTCGGCTTCGGCCTTGCAGGCGACCTTTGTGTCAGACGGTACCGTGGCTGGAAACCGCGTTTGGGGAGTGCGCTTCTTTGACACGCAAGGCAAAGAGGTCTGGGTCACGGCCAACGACCAACTGGCGGTAGACCCGCGGGATCCCACAACGGCTCTCTATGCGAAGGCCACCGGGCGCGATGCCAGTGGCGCCGTGGTGCCTGAGCTGTGGGTGCCTGTCGTTGAGAAGGCCTATGCCCAGGCCAACGAACTGGGCGCCTTTGCGCGCAGCAACGATGCCAACGCGATGTTTGCGATCGAAGGTGGCTTAGCTGACGCCGTGCCCAACATCGTGGGCGGCAGCATGGCCTGGGTCGGCAACCAAGTCGCTAGCATCGTCAACAACAACCCACTCCTCTCCGCCATCACGGCCCCCGCGGGCAGCTCCATCGCTGGGGAAGTGGCCAAGGCCATCAACGCAGGTCAGATCGTGTGGATGGCCTCCTTTAATGAAACCAAGGACGCTTCCGGGGCAGTACTCTTCGTGAAAGGGCATGCCTATTTGGCGTTTGACCCGGACCCCAACAACCCGAACGACACCAAAATCCGTGTCTACAACCCCTGGGGCTTCAGCGCCGCCAGCTCTGCGAACCCCACCCCGGGGCACCTATCACCGTTCCTGGTTGATTTATCGGCGGTTGCAGGCGTTGACGGCTACATGTTCTTTGAACAGGTCTTGGGCTCAAACAAGGACGACGTGATCTTTGGCACGGAAAAGGGCGAGCGTCTTGAGGTTGCGGCAGGCAACGACGTGTTGCGCGGACTCGGAGGCAATGACACCTTGGTGGGCGGGCTGGGCAACGATGTGCTCATGGGCGGCCCAGGCAACGACTCCATCGATGGCGGCGAGGGTGCAGACAAGGCGCTGTTCTCTGGGCCGCGCAACAGCTACACGGTGAGCTGGTCCGCCAGCGCATCTGCTTTTACTGTCGTATCAGCCGCCGAGGGCACCGATACGCTGACAGGTATCGAGACGCTCTCCTTTTCAAACGGTTCGTACTCTGCGAGTTCATTGGGCGTAACTCCCCCGACTATTGAAAGCCCCTTCAACACCTCCGGAACAATTACCGGTACACCGTTGACCGGCGAAAACTACCTTAAAT
>RFWA01000423.1 GCA_009922295.1 Betaproteobacteria bacterium | reverse complement strand
TGAGCCGTCAAGGTGGTGGTCAAAATCACCCGCCCACTAACATCTGGGCTATCGTCAGCCCAACTTTCAGCGGCAGGGTATCTGCAGGATTTAGGTTTGTTACCCGGCACAGCTGACTTAAAAAAATTACTTCCGTTTGTCGTCCCGTTCCTGGCACGTTTGACGACATCACGGTCCGTGCTGCGTTTCTAGGCGTCAATGGCATCTCGCCAACAAGGGGGATCTCCATGCTGTCCCAGGAGGAGGCCGCGATGAACCGTGCCTTTATCGATGCCGCACAGTCAGTGACGGTTTTGGTGGACTCGTCTAAATTCCATTCTCAAGGCGTTTTCCGCATTGCCAAGTTGGACAAGGTGACACGCATCATCACTGATTCGTCCATTCACGATGGAGGCCGCAAGTCGATTGAAAATTTTGCTCGCGCTTATCACTATGATATGTACCGACTAACATGACGAAACCGTGACAGGTCTGAGTCAATGGGTGTGCCCCTTTAGCCCCGCTGTGGCGCCAAGGTCTTGGCGTAGAGCGGTGACGGTCATGGCGCGGGTCTTGGCGTCAATGTCGACCTGGCCGAAGAACTGCATGCCGTTGGTCGGTGGGGCGTTTACTTCGGTTGGAGCCTTCTGGTACATCACCTGCATACCAAAGGTGGCGTCGGTCTTGTTGGGGCCAAAGCCGCCGGCATTCAGCGGGCCGGAGACAAATTCCCAAAATGGTGAAAAATCCGTAAACTTGGCTTTGGCTGGGTCGAAGTAATGAGCTGCGGTGTAGTGCACATCGGCCGTCAGCCACACCACGTTCTTGATACCGGCACGTTTGATTTCGCGCAGGAGTCGGGCAATCTCCAACTCGCGCCCCAGTGGCGCACCATCGTCACCGTTGGCACTTGCCTCCCATTTGTCGCGGCCTTGCGCGTCCTTGCCGTCCCCCACATGCAGGCTGATCGGCATGTCCGCGGCAATCACCTTCCAGGTGGACTTGGAGCGCTTAAGGCCATCAAGCAGCCAGGCGATCTGCGGTCGGCCCATGAATGCACTCTCTTCGTTTTCTACGGTCTGTAGGTTGGCGCTATTTGGGCCGCGGTAACTGCGCATATCGACCACAAACATGTCCAGCAGAGGGCCCTGCGGCAGATGGCGGTAGACCCGTTCACTCTCGACGTCTGCGGTGCGGCGCAACGGCGCGTACTCCATGAACGACTTGGTGGCGCGCGCCACCAACAGGGGCACATTTTTTTCGGTGTAGCGTTTGTCACCGCTGACGTCTTTGGCGTCTGACCAGTTGTTGCTCACCTCATGGTCGTCCCACTGCCAGATTTGCGGCACATCAGCGGCCATGCGGCGAACATTGGCGTCCATCAGGTTGTAGCGGTAGCGACCCCGAAACTCGTTCAAAGTCTCTGCCACCTTGCTCACCTCATCGGTGACGACGTTGTTCCACAGGGTGCCGTCCGCCAGCTTGACTTGGGCCTGGATCGGGCCGTCAGCATAGATAGTGTCACCACTGTGCAAGAAAAAGTCGGGGTTAACCTTGCGCATCTGCTCATAGATCTTCATGCCACCCCAGGCCTCGTTAATGCCCCAACCCTGGCCGGCGGTGTCGCCACCCCAAGTGAAGCGAACATCACGCATTGCTTTAGCACCGGCCATCGAAGGTAGGCGCAAATGACCAGCCAATGGCTCAGACAGGACTCGCTCGTTGTGCAGGTCCTGCAGCACCACGCGGTAAAAAATTTCCTGGCCAGCCGGCAGCCCAGCCAAATCGAGCCGCCCGGTGAAATCACTGTCCTCCATCAGGTAGGGGCCACGCACTCGGGTGGAGTTGTTAAAGCTGGCCGTCGTTGCCCACTCCAGCCACATCCGTGCCGGACGGTCGCTGCGTGTCCATATCACGGCGCCGTCGGCTTTTGGGTCGCCCGACTGGATGCCGTGTGCCATCTGTGGCCGCATGGCGTCTCGGGTGATCAACGGGGTGGCTGTCTGAGCCAGAGCCAGACTTGGCACAACCAAACTGGTGCCTGCCAAAGTGGTGCTGGTTGTGAGAAATGTTCTACGGTCCATGAGCGGCTCCTGAAAGGTTAATGAGGGTGACAGCGATGGGTGCAGTGTGGTCCGCTGGTGTGTCAAGCCAATGACGGGCTGTATCCTTAAAAACGTCATCAAAGATTCATTTGAACGACACAGAATCCAAGCGGTTAACCCGCTGTTTTGGCGGCGACACCACGCAACTGTTTATGCGCTCATCCACTCTGCCATCCGCTTTCTCCAGCCGTGTAGCCCCTTGGCTAGCGACCGCTTATTTGGGGGCCCTTTCAGCCGTACTGCCGCTGACGCCTGTGTTCGCCAGCCTGCTTTTTGGGCGGTGGAAGTACCTGCGCGACTACGCCGGCTTTCTCAAAAGAATGCGCATTCATATCGCAGCGCTGCGTGAGGGCCCAGCCCTGCATTACTTTGAGGACGTGATGGGCCGGGCCAGCGAAGTGCCAGCCGACATCACTGGTTCGTGCGTTCAGTGCGGCAACTGCTGCATGGATAAACGCTGCGTGTTTTTGGAGCCTATCAGTGACGGCCGCTACCAATGCGGGATTTACCACTCTCCATTTCGCCGATGGTCCAATTGCGGCTCATTTCCCTTGAAC
>RFWA01000422.1 GCA_009922295.1 Betaproteobacteria bacterium | reverse complement strand
TGCCTGCCCGCCGTGCTGGACATCAGCATCTACCTGTTCGTCAATGCCATGACGACGGTGTCGGCCGTGATCTTTCTTTACTCGACCGACACCAAGCTGGCGGCCATCTCCATCGTCAACATGGACGAGGCCGGTTTCACCGCTGCTGCTGCGGCCATGGCCATGGCTATTGTGGCCACCTCGGCCAGTGTCAAGGTCGCCCATGTGCTGCTGACCGGGCGGCTGGAACGCAGCACCCAGGGCTGGCGCCGCCGCTGACGGCGATACAGGCTGTTGCGTCGGGCGAAACAGACGCAGGTCGCCAACCTTCAGCGGGGCTCTGATAATGGGCAAGCCTACGGAGGGCTGGCAGCGCCGCTGCCATGGGCCGTTGGCACGCATGTGGAGTGGTTGGCATGACATGGGATGTGCTGATTAGGAACGCAACCGTCTTTGACGGGACCGGGGCGCCGCCGACTGAACTTGACCTGGGTGTCCAGGACGGACGCATTGTCTTTATGGGCCAGGCGGCAGGTCAGCGTGCCAGGGTCGATCTGGATGCCCGGGGCCTGGTGGTGGCACCCGGCTTTATCGACATTCACACTCATTCCGACATGAGCTTGCTGATCGATGGCCGGGGCCAAAGCAAGGTCGGCCAGGGCGTCACGACCGACGTCACCGGTAATTGCGGCTTCTCGCCCTTCCCCATCAACCCAGAGCACCTGGCCCTTCACCTGGATCTTCTGGCCGGGATCGGTGACGACCCTGCCACCCTGAGCTGGGTTGACCTTGACGGCTACCGCGCCGCTGCCGAGCAGAACGGTATCGCCCTCAACATCGCCCCCCTGGTCGGCCATGGCGCCTTGCGGATTGCGGTGATGGGGGTGCGCAGCGACTCAGCCAATACCGCCGAACTGCAGGCCATGCGTGCACTGCTGGATCGGATGCTGGACCAGGGCGCTTTCGGCATGACCACCGGGCTCACCTATGTGCCTTCGCGCTATGCCGCCACCGACGAGTTGACCGCCTTGTGCCAGGTGCTGGCCAAGCGTGACCGCCTGTATGCGACCCATGCCCGCGACAAAGACCTGCTTGGTGACGACCACCGATACGGCCCGCTGCATGAGGCGCTGCACCTGGGCCGAGCTTCGGGCGTTCGGGTGCAGTATTCGCACGCAGCCATCAACACACCTTCCGAATGGGGCAGCGCCGGCGAGTGGACGCATCGCTTTGACGAAGCGGTGGGCCAGGGGCTGGACGCGGGCTTTGATGTCTACCCCTACGACGCCTCCAGCTCAGCCCTGACGCAATACCTGCCACCCTGGGTTCAGGAAGGTGGCGTCGCCGCGATGAGCGCTCGGCTGCAAGACGCCGAGGTGATGGCCCGCGCCGAAGCCGACCTGCTCAAAGGCTGGTCAGCCCACCTGATCCCCTGGTTGTGGGACAGGGTCGTGCTGGCTCGCACCGATGGCCTGCTGGGCACGGTCGAAGGCCAGAACCTGCAGCAAGCTGCCGACGGGCTGGGCATGACGCCAGCGCGGCTGGTCTTGAGCCTGTGCCGAGACGGCGGCAACCGCGTGATGGTGGTGCTGTTCTACCGCACCGAGGCCGACATGCGCACCTTTCTGACACACCCGCGCTCGGTCATGGGTTCTGACGGTTCAGCACTGTGCTTTGACCAGGGAACGCGGCGCCCACACCCGCGTAACTTTGGCGCCAGCGTGCGCGTGCTCGGCCGTTTTGTGCGTGAGCTGGGCGACCTGGACCTGGCCACCGCCATTGCCAAGATGAGCGGCCGTGTGGCTGAGCGGCTGCGCCTGAAAGACCGTGGCACCTTGGCCCTGGGCCACGCGGCCGACATTGTGGTATTCGACCCAGACGAGGTGGCAGACCGTGCCACTTACCTGATGCCAACCCAACGCGCGGCAGGCGTTCGCCACGTGCTTGTGAATGGTCAACTGGCATTGCATGATGGTGAACAAACGCAGGTCCGGCCCGGCCGGGTGCTTCGTGCAGCCTGACGTTCGGCCCGCCACGCTGCCGGACTGGCTGAGTCTCGAGGGCACTGTAGCCGCCGTTACCGGCGGTGGCACGCACCTGGGTCAGGCCATGGCGCTGGCCTTGACCCAGCTGGGCGCCGAGGTGCATCTGATCGGTCGGCGCGCTGAGCCGCTGGAGACGGCGGCCCAAGCGTTGCGAGCTACCGGCGCCAGCGCCCACGCCCATGCAGCCGACGCCGCCGATGAAACCGCCATGCAGGCCGTGATCGAGCGCATCTGGCAATCGCGGCAACGCCTGGACGTGATGGTCTGCAATGCCGGCGGTGGCCAGGGCCGCGAGATGGCGCCTCACATCACGGTGAAAGACCTGGAGGCGACCTTGCGGGGCAATGTCACCACCACCCTGGTCTGCGCCCAGGCGGCAGCACGGGTGATGATCCCAAACCGGCTGGGCGCCATCATCACGGTCGGCTCCATCCATGCCAACCTGGGCAGCAATCCGGCGCTCTATGGCGCCGGGTTTGCGCGTTCATCCCAGTCCTACCATGCGGCCAAGGGCGCCGTGCTGAACCTCACGCGAGCGCTCGCCTGCGAATGGGCGCAGCATGGCCTGACCGTCAACTGCATCAGCCCCGGGCAAATCCCCAAGCCAGGCATGGACC
>RFWA01000421.1 GCA_009922295.1 Betaproteobacteria bacterium | reverse complement strand
GACCTGGATTTTTTGCTGGACCACTATGCCCCCAACCAAGCGGTGAACCTGGTCGGCCACAGCATGGGCGGCGGGGTGGCCATGCAGTACGCCGGCGTTCGCCCCGAAAGGGTGCGCCGCCTGGTCAACCTGGAGGGCTTCGGCATGCCTGCCACCCGGCCCGATCAGACCGCCGAGCGCCTGGGTCGCTGGATGAACGAGCTCAAGCAACTGCAGCGGGGGGAATTGGCACTGCGCGCATACGCAGAGCCAGCCGGCGTGGCGCGCCGCCTCATGAAAACCAACCCTCGCCTGAAGCAAGACAAGGCCGATTGGCTGGCGCAACATTGGGCCCGCCAAAACGAGGTGGGCGAGTGGCAAATCCTGGGAGAGCCCGGGCACAAGCTGCCCAACCCCTACCTTTACCGAGTGGACGAGGTGCTGACCCTGTACGCACGGATCAGTATGCCCACACTGATGGCCGAGGCCGCCGACGACAGGTTCGAGGGTTGGTGGAAAGGCCGCTTCACCCTGGCCGAATACCACGAGCGTTTGCGCGCTGTGCCCCAGGTGCGCACCGTGCGCATCGAAGAGGCCGGCCACATGATGCACCACGACCAGCCCGAGATGCTGGCAACACTGATTGAGGGTTTTATCGCCTGAGGCCGGGCGGCATGAGAAAATCTGTGTCCACAACCACCCGAAACGATCAGGATACCCATCATGGAAGCAGAACACATCAACCTCATTGGCACCCAGCTGGCAGATCTGAGCGCACGCACTGCCGCGCTCAGGGGGTATCTTTGACTACGATGCCAAGGCCGAACGCCTGAGGACCGTCACCGCCTCGTTGGAAGACCCCACAGTCTGGAACGACCCCAAACGCGCCCAGGAACTCGGCCGCGAGAAAAAATCGCTCGACGGCATTGTGCTCACGCTCAATGACCTGACACGCGAGCTGGGCGACAACAGCGAGCTCTACGACATGTCCAAGGAGGACGGCGACGAGGCCGGCCTGCTCACCATCGAAGAAGAAACCGCCAAGCTGGCGCTGACCATCGAGGGGCTGGAGTTCCGCCGCATGTTCAACAACCCGGCCGACCCGCTAAACGCCTTTCTTGACATCCAGGCTGGCGCCGGCGGCACCGAGGCCTGCGACTGGGCCAGCATGCTGCTGCGTCAGTACCTCAAATACGCCGAGCGAAAGGGCTTCAAGGCCACCATTGAAGACGAGTCCGCCGGTGACACCGCTGGCATCAAGGGCGCCACCATCAAGGTCGAAGGTGAGTACGCCTTTGGCCTGCTGCGAACCGAAACCGGTGTGCACCGGCTGGTGCGCAAGTCGCCGTTTGACTCCTCGGGCGGACGCCACACCTCGTTTGCCTCGGTGTTTGTCTATCCCGAGGTGGACGACTCCATCGAGATAGACATCAATCCGGCCGATGTGCGCACCGACACCTTCCGCGCCAGCGGCGCCGGCGGCCAGCACATCAACAAGACCGACTCGGCGGTGCGGCTGACGCACATCCCCACCGGCATCGTGGTGCAGTGCCAGGACGGCCGCAGCCAGCACAGCAACCGCGACGTGGCCTGGAAGCGCCTGCGCAGCCGCCTGTACGACTTTGAGATGCGCAAACGCATGGAAGAGCAGCAAAAGCTCGAAGACACCAAGACCGATGTGGGCTGGGGCCATCAGATCCGCTCTTATGTGTTGGACCAAAGCCGCATCAAAGACCTGCGCACCAATTACGAGACCTCGGCCACGCAAAAAGTGCTGGACGGCGACCTCGACCCCTTCATCCAGGCCTCTCTCAAGCAGGGCGTGTGATGAGCAATTGGCAACACCCTGCAGCCCCGGTGCAGGCGTTGATTTTCGACATGGACGGCACCATGATCGACTCGATGGGCCACCACAAGCAAAGCTGGGTGGCCTTTGCAGGTGGGTGAGCTGATGCGCCGCACCACCGGTCGCACAGTGGTGGAATGCATGAACGAGCTGTTCCAGATAAAGCTTGCGCCAGAGCGCATCCGAGAGCTCGCCCAACAGAAAGAAGCCCTGTACCGGGAAGCTTTCGGCCCGGTGTTCCGGGAAGTGGCGGGCTTTACCGAGTTTGCTGGCCGTGCCCGGGCGCTTGGCCTTAAAGTGGGCGTGGGTACCGCGGGCGACCGGCACAACATCGCCTTTGCCTTTGGCCACCTGCAACTGCCGCAGGCGCCGCACGCGGTGGTGGGCGGTGACGAAGGCTTGCCCGGCAAACCCGAGCCCGCTATATTTTTAGAAGCAGCTAAGCGAATGGGCATAAGGCCTGAGCACTGTATTGTGTTTGAAGACGCACCGTTTGGCATCGAGGCCGCACGCCGCGCTAGCATGCGCGCGGTGGCCCTGTGCACCTCGCACCGCGCCGAAGAATTGACTGGCCCCCACGTGATCGCCAGCGTGAATAATTACCTTGACCTGATGAATTCAGGCTTTTTGGAGACCCTGCATGTTGCAACTTCGTGATGGCACCACCCCTGCCCCGGTGATTCGCCGCGCCGACTACACCGCCCCAGCCTACTGGGTGGACACGGTCCACCTGAGTTTTGACCTGGACCCGGCCAAAACTCGGGTGCTGAACAAAATGACACTGCGCCGCAACCCGGACGTGGCGGCCCAGCCGCTCAAAC
>RFWA01000043.1 GCA_009922295.1 Betaproteobacteria bacterium | reverse complement strand
TTGCCACAGCCACAGCCACTGGCGCCTCGGCGGGCATGGAAGCTGGGCTGATGTGCTGATCAGTGCTGGGTGTGGCTCCGCCGGCTGTGAAGTAAGACTTGCGCGGCTCAGACGAAGACTCCTCGTTGGCTGCCGTGTCGTCGCGTCCTGCGGGTTCCGTGCGCTCGCTGCGCTCGGGCCGTGGTCCACGGTCTCGGTCGCGGCCACGGGGGCGCCGTTCGCGCGGCTCTTGAGAGCGAGCGCCGCCCTCAGCCTGCTGATCGCCGGACTCGACGCCGGGAGCCGCATCGGCACCAGGTGCCAAGGCGTCAACCCGTTGCCCTTCTGGCACACCATTGGCGTCGGGTCTGCCAGGCTCGTCTGGGCGACGGCTGCGCTCGGGTCGACGCTCGCCACGGCTACGCTCGCCGCGGTCATTGCGCTCACCACGCTCCCCACGTTCGCCGTTACGAGCTGGTCGGTCAGTGCGCGCCTCTGAGGCTGGTGCATCGGCAGCAGACACCGGGGACTCTGGCAGGTTCACGCCGTCATTGGCGGTCGGCTTGCCGTCGGCGTCCATACGGTCGCGCTGGCCTGGCCCGGTGCGTTCGCCACGTCCCCGGCCACCCCGTCCGCCACGCCCTTCGCCCCTGCCTTCACCGCGACCACCCCGACCATCGGCGCGGGGTTCACCCCGACCCTCAGGACGCGGCTCGCCGCGGCGTGTGCCATCCCGGCCACGGCCGTCGCGCTTGTCGTCCTTGGCGGGCTCGACAGCCGGCTGGGGTGCGGCGACTGGTGCGGCAGCAGGTGCCGGCGCAAAAAGCTGCTTGACCCAGCCAAAAAACCCTTTTTCTGCTGCCTGCGCTGGCGCCGGTGTCGCAGGCCGCGCTGGCGGTGCCACAGGTGCGGCGGTTTGCACCAACGGTTTGGGCGCCTCAGGCCGCGGTGCGGCGGCAGGCGCTGGCGCGTCGGGCAGTACACCCTTGATCACCGGCGTCTGCTTGTTGGTCGGTTCCTGTGAGCGGCGTGTCACCGAGGTGGCGTCTTCGATCTCTTCGGCCATCTTGTAGGAGGCCTGGATGTTGTCCAGCCGCGGGTCGTCGTGTTTCAGTCGTTCGAGCTTGTAGTTGGGGGTTTCCAGTGCCTTGTTGGGCACCATCAGCACATTGATGCGCTGCTTGAGCTCGATCTTGGCGATCTCGGTACGTTTTTCATTGAGCAGGAACGAGGCCACTTCGACGGGCACCTGGCAGAGCACCGAGGCCGTGTTGTCCTTGAGTGACTCCTCCTGGATGATGCGCAGGATCTGCAGCGCGCTCGATTCAGTGTCGCGGATGTGGCCGGCGCCGCCGCAACGGGGGCAGGGGATGGAGGCACCTTCGCTCAGCGCGGGGCGCAGTCGCTGACGGCTCATTTCCATCAGGCCGAACTTGCTGATGGTGCCAAACTGCACGCGGGCGCGGTCCTGCCGCAGCGCGTCGCGCAGACGGCTTTCCACCTCGCGGCGGTTGCGGCTTTCTTCCATGTCAATGAAGTCGATCACGATCAGGCCGCCGAGGTCGCGCAGGCGCATCTGGCGCGCCACTTCGTCGGCGGCTTCCAGGTTGGTGCGGGTGGCGGTCTCTTCGATGTCGCCGCCGCGAATGGCGCGCGCCGAATTGACGTCGACCGAGACCAGAGCCTCAGTATGGTCGATCACAATCGCGCCGCCGCTGGGGAGCTGTACGGTGCGGGCGTAGGCTGACTCGATCTGGTGTTCAATTTGGAAACGCGAGAACAGCGGGGCATCGTCACGGTAGCGCTTGACCCGGGCTGCGTGCTCGGGCATGACGTGCGCCATGAACTGCTGGGCCTGGTCGTACACGTCATCGGTGTCGATCAGGATGTCGCCGATGTCGTGGTTGAAGTAGTCGCGGATGGCGCGGATCACCAGGCTCGATTCCTGGTAAATCAGGAAGGCGCCTTTGCCACCTTTGGCGGCGCCGTCAATGGCGGTCCAGAGTTTGAGCAGGTAGTTCAGGTCCCACTGCAGTTCAGGCGCGCTGCGGCCGATGCCGGCAGTGCGCGCAATGATGCTCATGCCATTGGGGTATTCGAGCTGGTCCAGCGCCTCCTTGAGGTCGGCCCGGTCTTCGCCCTCGATGCGGCGCGACACGCCGCCGCCACGCGGGTTGTTGGGCATCAGCACCACATAACGGCCGGCCAATGAGACAAAGGTGGTCAGTGCAGCGCCCTTGTTGCCGCGTTCTTCTTTTTCCACCTGAACCAGCAGCTCCTGGCCTTCTCGGATGGCATCCTGAATGCGGGCCTGGTTGGCGGCGACGCCGGGCTGGAAATACTGTCGTGAAATTTCCTTGAACGGCAAAAAGCCGTGGCGGTCTTCGCCGTAGTCGACAAAGCAGGCTTCGAGCGAGGGTTCAACCCGGGTCACCACCGCTTTGTAAATATTGCCTTTGCGCTGTTCGCGCCCTTCGATCTCGATTTCGTAATCGAGCAGTTTTTGTCCGTCGACAATGGCCAGGCGGCGTTCTTCAGCCTGCGTGGCGTTGATCAGCATCCGTTTCATGGGTAGCGTTCCTTCAGTTCAAATCATTCAACCGGCTCATGACGAGCCATTGATACCGGAACTGACGCTTTGAACTGAGGAGGAATTGCCGGAGAACCAGGACTCAAATGAGGAGTCCGGGCGTAGGCGCGTGGAGGGGAGCAAGGAGCCTGGGTTGTGGAAGTGCTATTGCTGAAATAGCTGGCTGCGCCCAACAGGTGGACGCTGATGGCCGCCCCATGCCAGACGACGGCGCGCATACGCGCCGCAGGCACAAAGGGTATCGGCTCATCAACACAAACATCTCGCTTCAATCCATCCACAGACATGGTGGTCTGCAGACTTGGGGTATTCCGTATCAGTGGTTCAAGGCGTCGTCTTGACCGTATATGGTGCAGACCACTACAGGCAACTGGCCTGTGGTTTGAGTGCATCGTGCTCGGCGGTATCGACCTGCCAGCGGGGCTGTGGATGGCGTGTGGACTAAACTCCAGACAAATCAACCACTTACAGCTCGGCGCTAGTGAAACACATTATAGGGGTCAATCCGGCTCCGCCGCCGCCCCAGGCGAAAACCCTGAAGGTTGACGACGACAGCGCTGGTCAGCGGCTGGATAACTACCTGCTGCGTCACCTCAAAGGTGTACCTAAAACCCATGTCTACCGCATCATCCGCAGCGGCGAGGTGCGGGTCAACAAGGGCCGCGCCGGCCCCGACGACCGGGTGCAAGCAGGTGATCTTGTGCGTTTGCCGCCGGTTCGGGTGTCTGAACGGATGGCCGGCAAGGCCCAGCAGATGGCCGCGGTGGCGCGGGCGGTACCGGCGCAGCAGTTTGTGGTGTTGTTCGAAGACGACCAGCTTCTGGCCATCGACAAGCCGGCCGGGGTGGCGGTGCATGGCGGCTCGGGGGTGAGCTTCGGTGTCATCGAGCAGCTGCGCATGGCGCGGCCGCAGGCACCGTTTCTGGAGCTGGTGCACCGGCTGGACCGTGAGACCAGCGGCATCCTGCTGCTGGCCAAGAAGCGCTCAGCGTTGCGCCAACTACAGGACCAGTTCCGGGAGCGCGAAACCGGCAAGACCTATCTGGCGCTGGTGGTAGGCCAGTGGCCCGCCAATCGCAAGGTGCTTGACAAGTCGCTGCACAAGTACCTGCTGCCCGACGGTGAGCGGCGGGTGCGGGTGGTGGCCAAAGACGATCCCGACGCCATGGCTGCCTTGACCCTGGTCAGGGTCAAGCACCGGGGCGCAGGCTTTACGCTGCTGGAGGTGACCATCCGCACCGGCCGCACCCATCAGATCCGGGTGCACCTGGCCAGCGAGGGTTTTCCGATTGCCGGCGACGACAAGTATGGCGACTTCGAATTGAACAAGGCGCTGTTGCGCGCCCCGGGCGACGCGTCGCTCAAACGCATGTTTTTGCACGCTTTGCGCTTGGAATTCACGCACCCGGTCAGTGGCGCGCGCCAGACCCTTCTCGCCGATTTACCCCCCGAACTGGACACTTTTTATCACCATGTTGCCCCTGTCACCGCCTGAACCTGCCATCCGGCCCCGGCAATTCGACTTGATCGCCTTTGACTGGGACGGCACCCTGTTTGACTCCACGGCCATCATCGCGCGCAGCATCCAACTGGCGGTGCGGGATGTGGGTGGCACCGTGCCGAGCGACCGCGATGCCGCCTTTGTCATTGGCATGGGCCTGCGGGCGGCGCTGGCCCATGCAGCACCGGATGTACCCGAGGCGCGTCACCCTGAGCTTGGCGAGCGCTACCGCCACCACTACATGGCCGAGCAGCATCGCATTAGCCTGTTTGACGGGACCTTGAGCATGCTCGCCGCGCTCAAGGCGCGCCAGCACCTGCTGACGGTGGCCACGGGAAAAAGTCGCAGCGGCCTGGATGCGGCCCTGCAGACGGTCGAGCTGCGCGGCCTGTTTGATGCCTCCCGCACCGCTGACGAAACGGCCGGTAAGCCGCACCCGCGCATGCTGCACGAACTGATGGCCGAGTTCGGCATCACGCCGGCGCGCACCCTGATGATCGGTGACACCACCCATGACCTTCAGATGGCGCGCAATGCCGGTTGCGCCAGTGCGGCGGTGAGCTACGGCGCGCACAGCCCGGAGGCCTTTGGCGCGCTCGGACCGCTGTTCGTCGCCCAATCGGTGCCGCAACTTCACCAGTGGTTGCTGCAGCGCTGTGCGGCTCGGCCGATTTGACCAATGGTGGCCTGGCGGTGCCGTTTGACGTGGTGTTTGCCGGTCAGACGTGCCGGGCCTTTGCCATTCGCTACCAGGGCCAGGTGCACGGCTACCTGAACCGCTGCGCCCATGTGGCCATGGAGATGGATTTCCAGCCCAATCGTTTCTTTGACATCAGTGGCGACTGGCTGATCTGCGCCACCCACGGCGCGCTGTACCAGCCGCAGACCGGCCAGTGCCGGAGCGGCCCTTGTCGGGGCGGCCTGATCAAAATTACCTTGTCCGAGGGCGACGGTGTCGTCCACTGGCATACTGCTCATAACCTCCAACCCCTTGAGTTTTGAATGAATGACCCTCTGAGCCCCGAGCCCGGTACGACACCTTCTGCTGGATCCGATCCATCAAATCAGCCACCAAGCCGTGCTGGTATTGATGGTGGCGCTATAAAAAATGAAGCAATTGTCGGCCAGCCTGCAGCCCCGGGCTGGGAGCGCGCCACGTTGGAAAAACTGGCGTTTGCTGCGCTAGAGGAGCAGCGACTGGCGCGACGCTGGCGCAACGGTGTGCGCTTGGCCTGGCTTGGTTTTTTGGTGGTTGTAGCCTGGATGGGTTTTAGCCAAAATGGCCCCACTCGCGATGTGTCGCAGCCCCACACGGCGGTGGTTGAGATCAAGGGCGAGATCGCCTCAGGGGCCGACGCCAGTGCCGACGCGATTGGCGCCTCTCTACGGGCGGCCTTTGAGGACCAGGGCGCACTGGCCGTGGTATTGTTGATCAATTCACCGGGCGGCAGCCCGGTTCAGGCCGGTATCATCAACGATGAGATCCGCCGCCTAAAGGCCAAGCACCAAAAGCCGGTCTATGCCGTGGTGGAAGAGTCTTGCGCCTCGGCAGCCTATTACATTGCTGTGGCGGCCGACAAGATATTTGTCGACAAGGCCAGCATTGTGGGCAGCATTGGTGTGCTGATGGATGGCTTTGGTTTCACCGGGCTGATGGACAAGCTGGGTGTTGAGCGCCGACTGATGACCGCGGGTGAAAACAAGGGCTTTCTCGACCCTTTCAGCCCGCAGACCGACAAGCAGCGGTTGTTTGCCCAATCCATGCTGGACCAAATTCATCAGCAATTCATTGCGGTGGTGCGGGCCGGACGCGGTGCGCGCCTCAAAGAGACGCCCGAGACCTTTAGCGGCCTGTTCTGGAGTGGCGAGCAGGCGGTGGCGCTCGGTCTGGCAGACCAATTGGCCAACCTTGACTATGTGGCGCGAGAAATCGTCAAAGCCGAAAATATCGTGGACTACACCCGCCACGAAAACGTGGCTGAGCGTCTGGTCAAGCGTTTTGGTGCCTCCATCGGCGAGGCGGCTGTGCGCACGCTCGGCCACAGCGTGCTGCTGCGCTGAAAGTCCTCCGAGGGGCTCACCGGCCGATGGCAAACACGGCAGGTGTGTGCTTGTCCAGTGCGGAACTTTGCTGGCGCCACTGCTTGACCGTGTGGCTGTGACACTGTGCGCTGGCGAGCGTCAGGCCGCTACAGATGGCGAGCCGGGTGTTGTGCTCCAAAGTTTGTAGCAGGGCCTGCAACATGGCTGCATTGCGGTAGGGCGTCTCGATGAACAGCTGGGTTTGGCCGGTTTTAAGGGCCAGGGACTCGAGGTCGCGGATGCGTTGGGTTCGCTCGCCGGCATCCTGCGGCAAGTAGCCGACAAAGGCAAACTGCTGGCCGTTGAGGCCGCTGGCCGCCAGCGCCAGCAACAGCGACACCGGCCCGACCAAGGGCACCACCGTCAAGCCCAGGTCATGGGCCGCGCGCACCACCGAAGAGCCCGGGTCAGCCACCGCGGGCATACCTGCCTCGCTGACCAGGCCCATGTCGTGTCCGGCTAGCGCTGGCGCCAGCATTGGACGAGCGTCAAAGTTGCCGTGGTGATCGCCTTTTTTGTGTACTTCGCGCGGTAATTCCTGCAACTGCAAGGCCTGGATCGGCTGCAACAGGGGGACCAACTCGTCCACGCGCTTGAGGTAGGCGCGTGTCGATTTGGCGTTTTCGCAAATCCAGTGGTTCAGCCGCGCCGCCACTTGCAAGGTGCCTAGCGGCAGGCTGTCCTCCAGTCGGGTTGGTGATTCGCAACCAAAATCGAGTGGCGCCGGTACCAGGTACAGCTTGCCGGGCACTGCGCCGCTTGCAGGCAGTGGCCCAGCGCTCATGCCCTTAGCAGCCGTACACCGGCGGCTGTCAGCATGCGGCAGGTGCGAATCAGCGGCAGCCCCACCAGCGCGGTAGGGTCGTCGTTGTCGATGCGCTCCAGCAGCGCAATGCCCAGCCCTTCGCTTTTAGCGCTGCCGGCGCAGTCATAGGGTGTCTCGGCCAGCAGATAAGTCTCGATCTCAGAATCGCTCACTTCCCGGAACAGCACCTTGACCTGTGCCAGGTCCATCTGCGCAAAGCCGCTGGCCTGGCAGACCACCGCCACAGCAGTCTGGAAGATCACGGTTTGCCCCCGCATCTGCCGCAGTTGCGCCACCGCTCGCTCATGGTTACCGGGCTTGCCCAAGGCCTGGCCTGCCAGGTCAGCCACCTGGTCTGAGCCAATCACCACATGCTCTGGAAACCTGGCCGCTACGGTGCGGGCCTTGGTCATCGCCAGGCGGCAGGCCAGTTGCTGGGGTGTCTCGTTGGGTTGGGCGGTTTCGTCAACGTCGGGTGCCGCCACCTCGAACGGGATACGTAAACGGGCCAGCAACTCGCGCCGGTAGGGAGAGGTCGAGCCGAGCACCAGCCGGCGTTGTACGGTTTCAGTCATGTCGCGATTCTCTTACACTGAGACCATGCAGCATGAAATCCGGGCTCCCTCCCTCGACGTCCAAGCCTTTGCCGAATCGACGCGGCCACGCTCAGGTCGTGATTTGCTATCGAATTACGAGCGGCTGATCGAGGAAACACAAGGTCTGGGGGCCGATAATCCTGTTGAGTGGTCGGTTCAGGGCGCCTTGCGTGCTGACCAAACTGGCGCCAGCCAGGCCTGGCTGCATCTGACCCTGGCCGCCAGCCTGCCACTGACCTGCCAGCGCTGCCTGGGCCCTGTCGAGCAGGCGCTTGCAGTTGACCGCTGGTTCCGATTTGTCGAGACCGAGGCCCTTGCCGAGGCTCAGGACGATGACGCCGAAGAGGACCTTCTGGTAACCAGTCGACAATTTAATTTGGCCGGCTTGATCGAGGACGAGTTACTGATGGCGCTGCCACTGGTGCCGCGCCACGAGGCCTGTCCGGCTGGCCTCAAAATGGCTGTGGCTGACCCGGGTTTTGATGCGCAGGAGCCGGAAAAGGTCCATCCGTTTGCCGCCCTGGCCAAGTTGCGGCGCGGCAGCCCTGATTGAATCTGCGCCTAAGTTACGCTATACTTTAGGGCTTCGCGCGGCCTGATGCCGTGCATTCCACTCACCCGCCGTTGCGCCAACTGCGCAGCGCATAGCGTACAGACGCAAGGAGCAGACCATGGCTGTCCAGCAAAATAAGAAGTCCCCTTCAAAACGCGGTATGCACCGCTCGCACAACGCTTTGGTCGTGCCCGGTATTGCTGTCGAACCGACCACGGGTGAAACCCACCTGCGTCATCACATCAGCCCAACCGGTTTTTATCGTGGGCGAAAAGTCCTCAAGACAAAGTCTGAAGCCTGATCGGAAGCACTCTATCCGGGCCCGATGCTACTGAACCTGTAGCCTCGGGCCTTTGTTTTGATGCTGTCCCTCTTCGGTTGCCTTATTGCCTTTAGCGCCGTTGCGCCATGATCACCATTGCCGTCGATTGCATGGGTGGAGACCATGGCCCACGGGTCACACTGCCGGCATGCCGGCAGTTTTTGTTGCAGCACCCTGATGTCCACCTTCTGCTGGTTGGGCTTGCTGAGCCGCTTCGATCCTTCGCCCATCCCCGAGCCACTGTGATCGCCGCCAGTGAGGTGGTCACCATGGACGACCCACTTGAAGTCGCTTTGCGTCGCAAGAAAGACTCTTCGATGCGGGTGGCCATTCAGCAGGTGAAGGACGGCCGCGCCCAAGCCGCAGTGTCGGCTGGCAACACGGCGGCCTTGATGGCCATCTCTCGTTACCTGCTCAAAACCCTGGATGGCATTGACCGGCCGGCCATAGCCGGCCAGATTCCCAATGCAAAAGGGCGGGCCACCACGGTGCTCGACATGGGCGCCAATGTCGACTGCACTGCCGAGCACCTGCTGCAGTTTGCTGTGATGGGGGTTGCCTTGGTATCGGTGCTCAACGGGGAAGACAACCCGTCGGTCGGGTTGCTCAATATCGGCGAAGAAGCGATCAAGGGCAACGAAGTCATCAAAAAAGCTGGCGAACTGCTGCGTGCTGCAGGTCAGGCCGGCGATCTGAACTTTATTGGGAATGTTGAGGGCAATGACATTTTTAAGGGTAAGGCCGACATCGTCGTGTGTGACGGTTTCGTTGGCAATGTCGCGCTCAAGGCCAGCGAAGGTCTGGCCACCATGATTGTCGATTTCCTGCGGGCCGAGTTCTCTCGCAACCTGCTGACCAAAATGGCCGCTGTGGCCGCCTACCCGGTGATCGCGGCGCTAAAAAAGCGCATGGACCACCGCCGATACAACGGGGGGGCGCTGTTGGGCCTGCGGGGTTTGGTGTTCAAGAGCCACGGCTCTGCCGATGAACTTGGTTTTGGCTTTGCCCTGACCCGCGCCTACGATGCGGCGCGCAACGACTTGTTGCAACGGGTGCAAGCCCGTATCGCTCGTGCGGCACCGCTGTTGGCCAGCACCGAAGCCATGGTCCTCCCCGAGCCCAGCCCCGCCTTGAGCGTCTGACCCATGACACTGTATTCCCGTATAACTGGCACCGGCAGCTATTTGCCGCCGCGGCGATTGAGCAACGCTGATCTGGTGGCCGAATTGGCTGGACAGGGCGTGGAGAGTTCTGACGACTGGATTGTCGAGCGCACCGGCATTCGCGCGCGACATTTTGCCGCCGACGGCGTCTTCAGCAGTGACCTCGCCCTGCACGCCAGCCGAGCTGCGCTGGACGCCGCGGGCTTGCAAGCCAGTGACATCGACCTGATCATCGTCGCCACGTCCACCCCCGACATGGTGTTCCCGTCCACCGCCTGCATCCTGCAGCACAAGCTCGGAGCCGCCGGTGGCGCGGCGTTTGATGTGCAGGCCGTCTGCAGCGGTTTTGTCTATGCCCTGACCGTGGCCGACGCCATGATTCGCACTGGCGCGGCGAACAAGGCGTTGGTGGTGGGCTCCGAAATCTTCTCCCGAATTCTCGACTTCAAGGACCGCACCACCTGCGTTCTGTTTGGCGATGGCGCAGGTGCCGTGGTGCTGGAGGCCTCTGAGGAGCCGGGCATTCTGGCCAGCGATCTGCACGCTGATGGACGCCATGTTGGCATCCTCTGTGTTCCCGGTCATGTGGCGGGCGGTCAGGTGTTGGGGGACCCGCTGCTGAAGATGGATGGACAGGCAGTGTTCAAACTGGCGGTGGGTCTGTTGGAGGGTGCGGCGCGCGCCGTGCTGTCCAAGGCCGGCAAGACCGAGGCCGATATTGACTGGCTGGTCCCACACCAGGCCAACATCCGCATCATCCAAAGCACGGCGCGCAAGCTCAAGCTGTCGATGGACAAGGTGATCGTCACCCTGGACCAACATGGCAATACGTCGGCCGCTTCGATTCCGTTGGCGCTTGATGCTGCGGTGCGCAGCGGCCGCAGCGCAGTGCTCCTTGATCTATAGCAATAGAGCCAGACTGGGTATGGCTTAGCGCCTGTTTTTATTCTTTATTTTGGCAATTTTCATGACACCATTTGCCTTTGTTTTTCCAGGCCAGGGATCGCAGTCGGTTGGCATGCTGGATGCCTGGGGTGACCACCCTGTGGTGCGGCAGGCTGTGCAGGAAGCTTCGGACTCCCTTGGTGAAGACCTGGCCACCTTGATCGGACAGGGACCGAAAGAGGTACTTGCTCTGACCACCAACACGCAACCCATCATGCTGCTGGCGGGCGTGGCGGCCTACCGGGTTTGGATGGCCGAGGTCGGGGTGGCGCCAGCCGCCGTAGCAGGCCACTCGCTGGGTGAGTATTCAGCCTTGGTGGCAGCCGGCGTGCTGTCATTGGCCGAGGCTGCGCCCCTGGTGCGCTTTCGAGCGCAGGCGATGCAGGATGCCGTGCCCGTGGGTGTTGGCGCTATGGCGGCGATCTTGGGTATGGAGTCGGCCGGCGTCATCGCTGGCTGCGCCGCGGTCACGGCTGAGTTTGGAGCAGGCTCTGGCGAGGTGGTGGAGGCAGCCAATTTCAATGACCCGGCGCAGACCGTGATTGCCGGCAGCAAGGCGGCGGTTGAAAGGGCCTGCGAGCGACTCAAGGCCGCCGGCGCCAAACGCGCCTTGCCGCTGCCGGTCTCCGCCCCGTTTCATTCCAGTTTGATGCGTCCGGCGGCCGAGCGCCTGCGCGAACGCCTGACCGCGCTGGCCTTGCAGGCGCCTAGCATTCCCTTGATCAACAACATCGATGTCACGGTGCAATCCGATCCGGTGCAGATCCGTGATGCCTTGTACCGACAGGCGTTTGGGCCGGTACGCTGGGTCGAGTGTGTGCAGGCCATGAAAGCGCGGGGGCTGAGCACCCTGATCGAGTGTGGTCCGGGCAAGGTGTTGGCCGGTTTGGTCAAGCGCATCGACCCTGCGCTCAGCGGCTACGCTGTGAGTGACCCAGTCACCCTGGCAGACGTAAAGGCAGCATTGGCATGAGCGATCTTGAATTCAAAGGCCAGGTTGCCCTGGTCACCGGTGCCTCACGCGGCATCGGGGCGGCCATCGCGCTGGAGCTGGCGCATCGTGGTTTGGCCGTCATCGGTACGGCCACCACCGATGAGGGCGCTGCGCGTATCAGCGACACCCTGGCCGGTTTTGCGGGTTGCAGCGGGCGTACCCTTAATGTCAATGAAGCCCCGGCGGTTGAGACGCTGATCGAGGCCCTTCTGAAGTCTCACGGTGCTCTGCATGTGCTCGTCAACAATGCCGGCATCACGCGAGACAACCTGGCCATGCGCATGAAAGACGACGAGTGGGACGCGGTCCTTGACACCAACCTCAAGTCCGTGTTTCGCATGAGCCGGGCCGTGATGCGAACCATGATGAAGCAACGCTATGGCCGCATCATCAACATTACATCGGTGGTGGGCGCGTCGGGTAACGCCGGCCAGGCCAACTACGCCGCAGCCAAAGCGGGTGTGGCAGGCATGACGCGGGCGCTGGCGCGCGAACTCGGGTCGCGCAATATCACCGTCAATTGTGTGGCGCCTGGTTTCATTGAGACTGACATGACCGCCAAGTTGCCACCTGAGCAGCACAAGGCGCTGCTGGGTCAGATTCCTCTGGGACACCTCGGTCAGCCGTCTGATATTGCGCACGCTGTTGCGTATTTAGCTTCGCCGCAGGCCGCCTACGTCACCGGGCAGGAACTGCATGTCAATGGCGGCATGTTCATGTGAGTCAGGCCAGATGACATTAAAAGCCG